>DASWMR010000411.1:0-4308 GCA_036399635.1 Actinoplanes sp.
GTCAGGGCGAGCGCATCGGCGAACCGCTCCTCCCGCAACAACGCGAGGGCCCGGTTGTACGGGTCCTGCTCGGCGGCCGCGGGCTCGTCCCGGTCCGCCTCGGTGGCCCCCGCAGCGGTGTCCGCCCCGGGCACCGGTTCCGGTCCGCCGAGCCGTCGGTAGTAGAACGTGTGGTGGGTGTGCCGCAACTCCAGCCCGGCCGGCTCGCTGCCCAGCGAGTCGGTATGCCCTAGGAACAGGAAACCGCCCGGGGCCAGGGCCGCGGTCATTTTCGCGATCAGCGCCTCTGCCGCGCCGGCGGTCAGGTACATCAGCAGGTTGCGGCAGAAGATGACGTCGTACTGCTCCGGCCGCCACAGCGTGGCGTCCTCGTCCGCGACGTTGTGCTGCCGGAACTGGGTCAGCCGGCGGATCTCCTCGACCACGTGGTAACCGCCCTCGCCGGGCTGGAACCAGCGGTGCCGCACCGCATCCGGTGTCTCGCGCAGCGACCAGCCGGCGTACCACCCGGCCGCCGCCTTGCGCAGCATCTGCTGGTTCGCATCGATCCCGACCACATCGATGATCCAATCCGGGTCGGGCCGTACCTGCCGGCCGACGATCGCCAGCGTGTACGCCTCCTCGCCGGACGAGCACGCCACCGAGAGCATCCGCAGCACCCGCTGGGCCGACCGGGCCGCGGCCCGCTCCGGGAGCGCCTCCTCGCGCAACGCGCGGAACTGCTCGCCGTGCCGGAAGAAGTACGTCTCGGTGATGCTGAGCCGCTCGACCAGCTCGGTCATCTCGTCGGTCCACGGGCGGGCGTCGAGCCGATTCAGGTAGTCCGGCACGCTCAGCCGGTGTTCGGCCGCCCGCTCGTCGAGCAGCTTGCCGAGGTGGTCGACGTCGGCGTCGTCGAAGGCCCAGCCGAGGCGCCGGTCGAGCGCCGCACGGAACCGGCGGAGGTCAGCCGCGCTGCTCATGACGGCACGCCCGCGGCCGCGGCGGCTTCCCAGACCTCGTCCGGGACGGCGCGCATGCTCTGCAACAGCAGCAGGGGTTCGGCGCCGATTGTGGCGACCCCGGCCACCAGCCGGCTGTTCCCGCCGGCCAGCAGGGCCGGGTGACCGCCCGGCGCCTCCGCGTCGATCGCCCGGATGCCGAGAATCACGCCGGTGGCCAGGGCCATCGCGCCGCGTTCGGTGCGCACCGCGACGTAGCGTTCCGGCTCGGCCGGCCCGCCGCCGAGCAACCGGGCCACATCGATCACCGGGGTGGGCACGCCGCGGAGCACGCTGATCCCGAGGACGAAGGCCGGGGTGCCGGCGAGCGGCCGCGTCTCGAGCGGGCGCATCGTCTCGACCACCTCGTCCAGGCCGATGGCGCAGAGCAGCGAACCGGCCCGGAAGACGAGCGAGGTCATCCCGGCACCCTCGGCGGAGAGCGCCCACGCTTGTCCGGACTGCGGCATTTCTTCAGATTAGCGAGATTTTGTCAGGCGAAGCCGAGATTCGTTCACCAAGATATACGGGCGTCCGGCCCAACCCACCCGCACCCGGGGTCGTCCCCGGCTTCGGGTGCGGGTGGCGCACCGCTAGGAACGGCCATCGCGACTATGCAGGAACCATTCCGGCGTCCCGTCGTCGGTCGGCCGTCCGGGTTCGAGCACCTCCCCAGTCACCGCCTCCCCAGTCACCGCCTCCCCGGCTACTGCCTCCCCGGTCACCGCCTCGTCAGGTGGCGCCTCCCGGGGGAGCGGTGCGGCGGGCGGCTGCTCGGCACGCATCGGGTCGCCACCCCTCGGGTCGCCACCCCTCGGGTCGCCACCCCTCGGGTCGCCACCCCTCGGGTCGCCACCCCTCGGGTCGGCGCGCCGCCCCGCCACCGGGAAACCCAGTTCGCGGGTCTCGTCGCCGACGCTGTACCGCGCCGCCGGCGGCCCGGGGTCGCGCCACCCGGACGCGAACTCGCCGACGGGCTCCGCGTGTCCGCGGGGGCCGGCCACCGGCGGCCAGGCGGGTGGCGGAACGCCGGCACCGGGCCCGTGCGGCGGCCAGTTCCGCGGCGTGGACATCGCCGCCGCAGCGCCGGTCCGGCGCCCGATTCCATGGCCTGCTGTCGGACGGCCCGGCACCGTCTCCGTCTCGGAGAGCAGCGGGGCCGGGGAGTCCGGCGCGGGCGTCACGGACGCGTCGCCCGCGGTCGGCCGGGAGGTCGACGTCCGGGTCGGCCACAGCCGCGGCGGCCGCTTCGCCGCCAGGTCCTCGGCCCAGCCGAAGGCCACCACCGCGAACAGGGTCAGCGCGAGCGCCACCGCGAATTCGGTGATGCCCTCCATCTGGGCGCCGAGATCGTCCAGGGCCAGCACGGTGAGCACCGGCCAGACCGCTGCGATCGCGATGTTGTGCCACAAGTAGACGGTCACCGCGCGGGCGTTCAGCAGCGTGACCGCCCCGTCCAGCGGCTTCGCCCGGGCCAGCCAACCCATCGGCGGCTGCCAGCGCAGGGCGAGCAGCACGAAGGCGAGCGACCACAGGGCCTGCGACTCGGAGACGTCGTTGAGGTCCCACAGATCCTCTCCCTGATGCCCGGAGAGCCAGTAGAGGGCTGTCGCACCGAGCACGGCGGCGACCGGCACGAGAACCCACGGCTTGATCCGGGCGAGTCGGCCGTCGTGGTGTGCGAATCCGGCGATCCAGCAGGCGCCGTACGTCACGAAGTCCCACAGTTCCGCGTCCGCGGTTTCCGGAAGCTCGAAGCCGGTGAGGTCCAGAACGGCCAGCAGGGCGATCGGCGCGGCCACCGCGAACCAGCCGAGCCGGCGGTAGAGCGGGTACAGCAGTGGGGAGAGAAGCACGAACCAGAGGTACGCCCGGATGTACCAGAGCGGTTCCCAGACGTCGATGCCCTTGTCGCTGCCCGGCGGGTCGGCGATCGGCAGGATCCACAGGGCTAGGCCGGGGAGGCTGAACGGGTGGTCGCCGTCGCTCTCCTGAGCCCAACCGGCGACCAGCATCACCGGCACGGCGATCAGCCCGAGAAGCCACATCGGCGGCAGCAGGCGCCGCAACCGCGACACGACCACCTGGCCGGCGGGGCGCTTGTCGAGCGAGCCCGCGACGAGCGAGCCGGCCAGGGCGAACATGATGCCCATCGCGGGTAGGGCGATCGAGAGCCAGGGCCAGCCGAACAGGTGGTAGACGATCACCCGGACAATCGCCGCGGCACGAAGCAGATCCAGGTATCGGTTGCGCACCGCGAAGACCTTTCCAGGGGCGTGGCCCGGGCGGGACCGGCCGCCCGGTCGGCAAGACCATCTGGGCGGCTGACCTCGTTCGCGTGAACTGTCGGAAATGTCTGTGCGATTGTGCGACGTCCATGATCTACTCCGCGGCTCCGTTCCCGCAGGTGGCGCCGGATTTACCGAGTTGGCCGGCCGCAACCAGTCGGCCCATGACGGACAAATCGGAAGTGTCCGTGTTCGGTTCGCGGCGTTTACCCCTTCCGAAGGGCGGGCCGGAAAGGCCGACCGCCCACGATCGAAGGGGGATTCCCGGGCATGCGGAAACCTCTGGTGGTGGTCATTGTGGCGGCGTCCACGCTGATGCTGGCGGGCGGCATCGTGGCCACGACGGCGGGCGCCGAGGAGACCTCGGGTCTGGCCGGCCTCTCCGTGCTCGGCCTGAACCGGCAAGGAAACGACGCCGACAAGCCGGCCGACAAGCCGGCCGACAAGCCGGCCGACAAGCCGGCCGACAAGCCGGCCGGGGACGACGGCTATTCCGGCCACTCGGGGCGGGGGAACGCTACCGGTGGGCGACCGGCCGCCGAGCAGCCGGCCCAGCAGCCCGCGCATCAGCCGGCTCAGGTGCCGGCCGAGCAACCCGCTCAGGCACCCGCGCATCGGCCGGCTCAGGCACCCGTCCAACAGCCCGGACAGGCGCCCGTCCAACAGCCCGGTCAGGCACCCGTCCAACAGCCCGGTCAGGCACCTGCCCAGCAGCCGGCGCAGCGTCCGGCCGGACAACCCGCCGCGCAACGTCCGGGCGCGGATGGCGCGCAACGCCCCGGTCAGCCGGCGGCGGCGCAGCGTCCGGGTCAGCCGGCGGCTCTGCAGCCGGCCCAGCAGTACGCGCAGCGTCCAGGCCAGCCGGCAACGGCGCAGCGTCCCGGCGTGCAGCCTGCTCAGCGTCCTGGTCTGCAGCCAGCCCAGCGTCCCGGCGGCCAGGGGGGCGCCCAGCTACCCGCTGCGCAGCGCCCTGCTGCCCAGCGTCCTGCGGCGCAGCAGCCCGCTGCCCAACGCCCTGCTGCCCAGCGTCCCGCGGCTCA
>DASWMR010000412.1:0-3265 GCA_036399635.1 Actinoplanes sp.
GTGCCGTCACCGGAGTTGCTGGCCCGCCGGGAAGGACTGGCCGACGCGCCGGCCCGCCGGGCGGCCGACCGCACGCCGGTGCAGTTCCTGGCGTACGACCTGTTGTGGCTGGACGGCCACTCGACGGTCGAGCTGGTGCGCTACGCGGAACGCCGGGAACTGCTCGAGGGGCTGTCGGTGTCCGGGCCGAACTGGCAGACCCCGCCGTATTTCCCGGGCGGTGGCGAGTTCGCCCGGGAGGCGGCCCGCGCCCAGGGCCTGCCCGCGGTGGTCGCCAAGCGGCTGGACTCCCCCTACCTGCCGGGGCGCCGCAGCCGCCTGTGGCTGACCATCCCCGCGTGACCGGCCGGTGACCCTCTCAGACCTCGGCGCCGTCCCGCCGCCGGCGGGTGACCAGCAGACTCAGCACGCCGGCCGCGACGAGCAGCACGCCGACGCCGGCGATCGGGGCGGCGGCCGACCCGGTGATCGGCAGGCCACCGCCGCCGTTGCCGGAACCGCCGCCGTTGCCGGAACCACCGCCGTTGCCGGAACCGCTGCCGTCACCGCCGGAACCGCTGCCGCCGGAGCCCACGGCCGGGTTGATCACAACGTTCGCCCGGTTGTTCGACGTGTCCAGGTCCTCCGGGAACTGCACCACGACGACCGCGCCGGCGGCGCCGGTGATCACCTGGTCGATGCGCAGCCCGACGTCCTGCGTCACGCTCGCACCGGCCACCTGGGGGGCGGGCAGTCGGCAGTAGTAGCGCGGGAACCCGGGCGCGTTCAGCTTGTCGAAGTCGACCTTGCCGTTCGTGTCCGCCGGGTAACACTCGTCCGGCACCTTGACCGCCGTGGTGCCCCGCGGAACGTAGAAGACGACGGCCGGGTACGACCCGATGGTCGTGGGACCGTGGATGGTGGCCGGGCCGTTGTTGTGCACGCCGACCGAGACGGTGACGGTCGAGCCCTTCTTGCCCGCGGCCCGATCGCCGACCGCGGCCGGGTCGGCGCCCTGGGTGCCGGTCACGGTGACCTGCATGCCGGCGGCGACCGGCTCCGGGTTGGCCTGCGGCGGGTCGGCCAGCGCGGCCGCGGCCTCGGTCAGTCGCAGGACGTCGCCGGTGCCGGGCGTGCCGAGCGGGGTGTACCCACCCTTGTCAATGAACGCGCGCAGGTCGTCGAACTCGGCGTCGGTCATCCAGGAGAAACCGGCGTACTGGTCGCTGGGCGCGTACGTGTCCTTGCGCACCCGGTAGGGCAGGGAGACGCGGTAGTCGGTGGCCGGGTCGAGCGTCTGGTCGAACACGCAGCCCTGGAGCTGATTGTCGCGGTAGAAGCAGTTGCGGTAGCGGGTGCGGCTCTCGAACGCCCGGAAGCTGGACACGTACAGCCCTGTCCCGCGCACCGCGACCGGGCCGTCGTTGCGCAGCGACAGGGCGGCGTCGAACGGCTCGCCCGGCGCGGCGGACGCCGAGGGCACCTCCCACGGCGAAATCAGGTGCACGCTCTCGCCGACCCGGACCCGGGCGGTCCGCACGACCGGAGTCTGGCCCGCGAGGCGCAACGTTGCGCTCAGCGTGTCCACCGAGCCCGGCACGGCGGTCGCGTCCGCGCCGACGTAGCCCACGATCAGCAGACTCTGCCCGTCCGGGCCGAGTGGCTGCGGCCCGTAGATGTCGCAGACCAGTTGCTTGTGGTCCGGCTCGCGGACGTGGCAGTTGTTCGGTCGGCTGGACTCCTGCAGGTAGACGCCCGCGGTGTCGCCGAGGTCGAAGGTGATGTTCCCGCCCGAGGTGGTGATCGCGCGGTCGGCGAAGGCGTGCACGTTGAGGATCGACGACGAGCCGCCGGGGGCCTGGGTGTAGTCCCGCACGATGAAATCGATCTTGGCGGCCGGGGCGGCCTGAGCCGGCGCCGGCACGGCCAGCATGCCGAGGGCGACTGCCGCGAGGGCAGCGACTGCGCGGCGGATCGAGAACTGACGCATCGAACCTTCTCCCGGTATCGGCTCACACTTGCGAGTCGAACCCGGAGCCTAGGGAAGGGCGGCCGAACTGGCTGTCCCGTACCTGCCAGAAACAACTCGGCGGCCGAAAGTTCACCTATTCTTAACCAGGAATCGGCTGATTTCGCCCGCCGCACCGTCGGTCCGCTGCGACCCGCTCCCGGCCGGGAGCCTGACAGCAGAACCTGGCGACGTACGCAGTGGAAAGGGCTCTGCTTAGATGGACGACCGATCCCCGACCACCGCCGTAGTGACTGACGTGGCCGAGCTGTCTGCCGAACTCTGGAATTCCGCCAGCCGCGTCCTCGAGACGAACTGGGCCGGCGGCCACATGGTCCCCTCCCGCCGACTGTCTCCCCATCAGTGGAGCTGGGACGCCGCCTTCATCGCGATCGGCTTGGCCTACGTCAACCCGAACCGGGCCTGGCGTGACCTGCGCAGCCTGTTCGAGGCGCAGTGGCCGGACGGCCGGGTGCCGCACATCGTCTTCGACCCGGCGACGGCCGACGCCGACTACTTCCCCGGCCCGGCATTCTGGGACGTCCCGGCGTACGGCGGGCGTCCGGCCCGCGGCAGCACCGGCATCGTACAGCCGCCGATGCATGCGGTCGCGGCGTGGGAGGTCTACCGGCACGCGACCGCGCACGGGGCGCAGTGCGCCGGGCAGGCCCGCACCGAGCTGGCGTGGCTCTACCCCCGACTGGTCGCCCAGCAGGCCTACCTGACCGGCCGGCGCGACCTGGGCGGCAGCGGCCTGGCTGCCATCGTGCACCCGTGGGAATCGGGGCTGGACAACAGCCCATCGTGGGACGCGGCGATGGCGAACGTGCCGGCCGACCGGTCGCTGCTGACCACGTACCGCCGCCGCGACCTGGACGTGTCGGATGCCGCGCACCGCCCGACCGACCTCGACTACGCCCGCTACGTCGGCCTAGTCCTCAGCTACCGCGCCGGCGGCTACTCCGACGCGGGCCGGCCCGCGTTCGCGGTCGAGTGCCCGTCGTTCAACGCGATCCTGGGCTCGGCCGAGCTGGCCCTGGCGCAGATCGCCGGGGTGCTGGGCCGGGCCGCCGAGGCCGACGCGCACCGGGAGCGGGCGCAGCGCATCACCGCGGCTATCGTCGAGCACCTGTGGAACCGCGTGACCAGGACGTTCCACGCCCGCGACGTGCGCACCGGCCGGCTCAGCCCGGCTCGCTGCGTCAGTGGACTGGTGCCGCTGATGCTGCCCGACCTGCCCGCCGAGCACGTCGAGGCGATCCTGGCCGAGGCGCGGTC
>DASWMR010000413.1:0-2081 GCA_036399635.1 Actinoplanes sp.
ATCTCCAGCTCCTCGTCGGTGGGGATCACGCACACGGCGATCGGGCTGTCGTCCGGGGAGATCAGCGGGGCGGCCTGGTCGTTGCGAGCCTGGTCGACGGCGATGCCCAGTGCCGCCAGGCCGGCCAGCGACGCGGCACGCACGGCGGGGGCGTTCTCGCCCACGCCGGCGGTGAAGGTGATGGCGTCGACTCGGCCCAGCACCGCGAGGTAGGCGCCGACGTACTCACGGATGCGGCGGCAGTAGACGTCGAAGGCAAGCGTGGCGGCCGGGTCGCCGGCTGCCCGTTTCGACAGCACCTGCCGCAGGTCGTTCTCGCCGGTGAGGCCCTGCAGGCCGGCATGTCGGGTCAGGGACGTCTCGATCTCGTCGAGCGGGAGACCGGCCACCCGGTGCAGGTGGAAGACGACCGTGGGGTCGATGTCGCCGCTACGGGTGCCCATCACCAGGCCACCCTGCGGCGACATGCCCATCGACGTGGCGACGCTGCGACCGCCCTCGACCGCGCAGGCGCTGGAGCCGTTACCCAGGTGCAGGGTGATCACGTTGGTCTCGGCGGGCGGCTTGCCAAGCAGCTCGGCGGTGCGGCGGGCGACGTACGCGTGGGAGGTGCCGTGGAACCCGTATCGGCGGATCTGCCAGCGGGCCGCCAGGTCGGCGTCGATCGCCCAGGTGACGCCCTCGGGCGGGATCGTGGCGTGGAAAGCGGTGTCGAAGACGGCCACCTGCGGCACCTCGGGAAGCAGCTTGCGGGCCACCGCAATGCCGCTGAGGGCGGCCGGGTTGTGCAGCGGCGCCAGCGGCACCAGCGCCTCGATCTGGGCCACCACGTCATCGTCGATCACTGTCGGCTCGGCGAACGCGGGGCCGCCGTGCACCACCCGGTGGCCAACCGCGGCCAGCCCGTCGAGGTCGAGTTCGTCCATGATGCGTTGCAGCGCGGCCCGGTGGTCGCCTGCGTCGCCGCCGGCCTCGCCGATCCGCTCCACCAGGCCCTTGGCGACCGTCGAGGAGCCGTCGAAGAGCCGGTATTTCACCGATGAGGAGCCGCTGTTGAGCACCAGCACCCGGGTCATCTGACCGCTGCCTGAATCGCTGTGATCGCCACTGTGTTGACGATGTCCTTGACCGTCGCGCCGCGGGACAGATCGTTGACCGGGCGACGCAGGCCCTGCATGACCGGGCCCACGGCGACCGCGCCGGCCGACCGTTGCACCGCCTTGTAGGTGTTGTTGCCGGTGTTCAGGTCGGGGAAGACGAACACGGTGGCCTTGCCGGCGACCGCACTGTCCGGCAGCTTGGCCGCCGCCACCGCCGGATCGATCGCCGCGTCGTACTGGATCGGGCCCTCGACCGGCAGGTCGGGCCGTCGCTCGCGAACCAGCGCAGTTGCGGCCGCCACCTTCTCCACGTCGGCGCCCGCCCCGGAGCTGCCGGTCGAGTAGGAGAGCATCGCCACCCGCGGCTCGATGCCGAACGCGGCCGCGGTCTGGGCCGAGGAGAGCGCGATGTCGGCCAGCTGGGCGGCGTCCGGGTCGGGATTGACCGCGCAGTCGCCGTAGACCAGCACCCGGTCGGCCAGCAGCATGAAGAAGACGCTGGAGGCGACCGACACCTCGGGCACCGTCTTGATGATCTCGAAGGCCGGCCGGATCGTCGCCGCGGTGGTGTGGTCGGCACCGGACACCATGCCGTCGGCGAGCCCGGCGGCCACCATCATGGTGCCGAAGTAGTTGACGTCGCGGACCACGTCGTACGCCAGGTCAAGCGTGACCGCCCGGTGTTTGCGCAGCTCGGCGTAGCGCTCGGCGAAGTCGTCACGCCACTCGCTGGTCGCCGGGTCGACCAGCCGGGCGCCGTCGATCTCCACACCCAGCTCGCGTGCCCGCCGGGTGATGTCGGCCGGGTCGCCGAGCAGGGTGAGGTCGGCGACTCCGCGCCGGAGCAGGATGTCGGCGGCTCGCAGCACCCGCTCGTCGTCGCCCTCGGGGAGCACGATGTGCCTGCGGTCCGCGACGGCCCGGTCGATCAGCTGGTGCTCGAACATCAGCGGGGTCACCGCTTCGGTGCGAGCCACCTCG
>DASWMR010000414.1:0-7262 GCA_036399635.1 Actinoplanes sp.
GTCGAGGAGAGCCACCTTAAGCAGCTGCCGGAGAGGTACCGGCGCCGCGTCGAGGGCGATCTGACCACGCTGCTCGACCGGGCGCACGAGGTGCACAGGCAACGCGTCGAGGCCGGCCATTGCTTCGCCCCGGCAACGGCCGGAAGTCGCGACTGACTCAGCATCCGCTCTCAGCTGCGGGGGCTGTTCCGGGTGGTGGCGCCGATCTCACCGTCGGCAGTCCGCGGGGGTGGGGTGCCGCGCTGGCGCGTCGTGTTACCCACCATGCGGGCCGCGGTGATGCGAACGGCTTCGGCCCGGCTCAGGCCGGAGCGGGGCTCGCCAGTGGCGGGCTGCTCCACGGGCGGGTTGTCGCCCGGCGGGTTCAGGATGGTGGAGAGCTTCGTGATCGGGCTCTCGCTCGGCGCCGACGGTCGATCTGGGTCTGCTCCGCCGGCGACCAGCTCGGCGACCCGGGCTGCCACGTCTGCCGCGCGGGAGTCGAGATCGACCGGCGCCGGCAGGGGCCGGCCCGGCGCGGAGCCGAACCCGGAGTGCCGGCCGTTGTCGGCCGCGGGCCGGGGGTGCGTGGAAGCTGGTCGAGGGTGCGCGAGCGGGGCCGGCGATGCAGCGGCGGGCGATCCGGGAGCGAGCGTTCCAGCGGCGGGCGATCCTGGGGCGGGGGTTCCATGGCCGGCGGACGCCGGCGAAACGGAGCCGGGGTACGGCCCGGGCCCGGCATACAGCGCCGGGAGGACGTAGGGCGCCGGGACGACGTAGGGCGCCGGGGGCGGGTAGGAAGCCGGCGCGTACGGCGCGGCACCGCCATAGGGCGCATCCGCCGGCCCGGGCGGGGGGTATGACGTCGGGGCAGCGACGGCGGGCGGCGCGGACGCTGATGCGTGGGGGGACACCGCCTCGGCGTACCCGGTGGCGGGGTAGGTCGTGGAAGACAGCGGCTCGGCATAGCTGGCGGCCCGGTACGCCGTGGCGCTGGACGGATCGGCGCCGGGTACCTCGTCCTGCACCGGCAGGGCGCCCAGCAGGGACACCGTCTGGCCGTCGCCGCCCTGGTAGTTGCGGAACTCGGGGCCGATCAGCAGGCGGGACAGCATCCGGGCCTGCGGTGCGGTGAGCCCCAGGTCGGTTGCGTTCTCCACCCGGTAACGGGCGATCGTCTGGCGCAACAGGTTGGCGAAGCGGTCGGCGTCGTCAACGGTGCTCAGGTCGCCGCCGGCGAAGACGAGCGCGGGGAACGTCTCGGCCGGGCCGGCGCACACCAGCTGGATCTGCGTGACGGTGGCCGCGCGGCCGGTCTCCCGGTTGCCGGGCTGCACGCGCAGGTGCTGCGGCCATGGCCACTGCAGCTCGCCGGTGTCCATCGTGTCCTGGTCGCGGTAGACCACGCGCTGCTCGGTGATGACCACTTCGGTCTGCTCCGGCAGCGTCCAGCGGGGCAGCGACTCGGGCTCCTCGAAGGCATACTCGGCGACGGCGCATCGGCCGCTCCACAGCACCCGCTCGCCCTCGACGGCAACCGTGCCGGCGAGCGTGCCTGCGGCGGCCGTAAGCGGAACGGCAGCCGAGGCCGGCGGGCCTGACGAGGGCGGGTAGGGCGGGCCGGAGTAAGGCGGGGCGGACAGCGGCGGGGCGGCATGGGACGCGGACAGGAAGAACTCCTCGGGCATGCTGCCATCCCCCCAGTCGGCGTCCGCGCCGGTCGAAACGCGGCTGTAATCGATTAGAGCCGGGTTCGGACGGCCGCCACAAGTCGGCACGACGGAATCACCCCGGTATTTCTGACGTGTTGACGACAGCCCGGAGCAACATTCCATCTCGGTCGGTGGCAGGGTTACTTTCCGCTACCGAAAAGGCCTTCGGGTGGCGGGGGTGACGCCACGGCGACACTGTCCGTCACCGGGGTCGCTCCGCCCGCGAAATTGGTCAGGTCGGTCTCCACCCGTCCGGGGAACCAGTCGCCGGCGGCGCGCCGGGACATCTCGGCGATCGGCGGCGGGGTGCGGCCGGCGATCACCACCAGATTGCCGAAACGGCGGCCGCGCAGCACCGATGCGTCCGCTATCAGACAGGCCTCCGGCAGCGCGGCCCGGATGGTGGCGACCTGGCTACGGGCGTACCGCAAGGGTGGTCCGTCGGCGATGTTCGCGATGAGCGTGCCGGCCGGGGCGAGCACCCGGGCGACTTGGAAAATGAACTCCGCGGAGGCGAGGTGGGCCGGGGTCCGCGCACCGGCGAAGACGTCCAGCACGATCAGGTCGTACCCGGCGTCGCGCATCCCCTCCAGCGCCTCGCGCGCGTCCCCGACGCGTACCCGGATCGAGGCCTTGGCCGGCAGCGGCAGTGACCGGCGCACCAGCTCGACCAAGGGGCCGTCGATCTCGACCACGCGCTGCGCGGAACCGGGCCGGGTGGCCGCGACGTACCGGGGCAGCGTCAGCGCCCCGCCGCCGAGATGCAGCGCGCGGATCGGCTCGCCGGGCGGGGCGATCAGGTCGATCACCGCCGCCATCCGGCGGATGTACTCGAACAGCAGGTGGGTCGGGTCGGCCAGGTCGACATGCGACTGCGGGGCCCCGTCGAGCAGCAGCGTCCACGCCGAGGGACGGTCCGGGTCTCCGACCAGCTCGGCGACCCCGGTCGCCACGGTCTCCACGACCCGTTCCGATCTTCTGCGCTGCGGCATGCCTCAGTCCGTTCACGGGGGCGTCCGATGGGATCCCGCCAGTATCCCGGGTGTGGCTGGTGGCTACCTCACGAACCCTTAGGGGCGGATTTCCGGAAAAATGGCTAACTGGGGCGATTGCCCGGTTCAGACTGGCGGCCCAGGACTATCCGGAGGTGGACCGTGTCGACGAGCGACGTGCTGGCCCAGATCATCGGCGGGGACCTGCGCCGCCCGTCGGAAGGCGAGGACGCGCCGCCGCCCCCAACGGAGAGCGAGGTCATGCCGGAGGAGCGGGACGAGCCGGACGAGCCCGTGCGCCGCCCGCTGGGGCCGCCGCCGATCGCTGCGATGCCGGCCATTCTGGCCGCGGCCAAGCAGGAGGCCGGGCCGCCGCTGCGGATCCGCAAGTTCGAGGGCGAGGACGGCCCGGCATTCTGGCGCTGGGACTGCGAGAGCTGCGGCGAGTACGGGGGCGGCCGGCACCACGTCGACGCGGTGTCCCGGGCGATGCGGCACTGCGCCGAACACCCGCAACACCGGTCCTCACTGCTGCCGCCGACGATGTGCCGGCAGCGGGACGGCTTCCTCCCGCTGCACCCGATGCTCTTCGCGGTGGACGACGACCTGCCGCCACCGCCACTGTCGATCTAGGTCGTCACGGACGGGTGTCGCCGGCGCCGGTGCGCTTCTGCGCCTCGTTCACGGCCTTGTCGATGTGCGCCGAGTCATCAAGATACCTTTCGTCGGGCGAGGATCGCGGCGACGGCATCGACGCGGGGGTCCTCGCCTATCTCTTCCAGGCTGCTGTGCAGCGGCATGCGCCAGTTCGGGTACTCGTCCATCGTGCCCGGCAGGTTGGGCTGATCGATCTCGCCGAGCACGTCGTACAGCGATGCGGTGACGAACCGGCACGGGGTACGCGCCAGGAACTCGTGCATCGCCAAGATGATCTCCTGGTCCGAAGGGGACGACGAGACGAGGCCCTCGGCGCGCAGGGCCACCAGCAGCGCCTCGCGGTCGGCGTCGGCGCTCCGGCGCTCGTCCTCCACCGTGCCGGCCAGCTGGCCCAGCTCGGCGCGGACCCGCACCTGCTCGCCGGTGAGGAATCCCGCGGCGGTCGGCAGGTCGTGGGTGGAGACGGTGGCCAGCGCGTTGCGCGGGTAATCCGCCGGCGGATAGTAGGTCTGGCCCTCGGCGTCCCAGTCGCGGGTGAACCAGAGCACCGCCGAGCCGAGCATGTTGCGCCGCTCCAGGCCCTCGGTGACCTCGGGGAGGACCGTGCCGAGGTCCTCGCCGACCACGACCGCCCCGGCGCGGGTCGCCTCCAGCGCAAGGATTCCGAGCATCGCCTCCGGGTCGTAGTGCACGTACGTCCCGTCGGCCGCGCCCAGACCCGGCGGCACCCACCAGAGTCGCCACAGCCCGGCCACGTGGTCGACCCGTAGGCCGCCCGCGTGCCGGAAGATCCGGCGCAACATGTCCCGGTACGCCGCGTACCCGGTCGCGATCAGCTGGTCCGGCCGCCACGCCGCCAGCCCCCAGTCCTGGCCGAGCTGGTTGAACGCGTCCGGCGGGGCGCCGGTGTGCACGCCGGCCGCGAGCACGTCCTGCAGCAGCCAGCCGTCGGCACCGTTCGGGTCGATCCCGACCGCGAGGTCGTGCACGATCCCCACCGGCATGCCGCTGCGCCGGGCCGCCTCGTTCGCCGCCGCGAGCTGCTTCTCCAGCAGCACCTGCAGCCAGGCGTGGAAGGCGATCCGGTCGTCGGTGTACGCGCGGACGGCGGGGGAGTCTGGCCGTCGGAACTCGGCCGGCCAGTCCGGCCAATTCGGTCCGTGGCGCTCGGCCAGCGCGCAGAACCGGGCGAAGTCGGTGAGCCCCGGATCGGCGTCCAGGTCGACCTCGTCGGCGAGCGGCCAGAGCAGTTCCAGCGCGGCGCGTTTCGCCTGCCAGACCGCGCTGTAGTCGATCAGCCCGTCGGCGGGCCGGGCCGGCCGCAGCGCGTCCACCCGCTCGCGCAGGGCGGGATCGGCCCGGCGGTACTCGTCGGTGTCGGCCACCCGCAGGTACAGCGGGTTGGCGAAGCGGCGGCTCGACGGCGAGTACGGCGAAGCCGGCACCGGCAGTGTCGGGGTGATCGCGTGCAGCGGGTTCAGCAGGATCAGCCCGGGGTCGCCCGACGACCCGACGAAGGTGCGCAGATCGCCGAGGTCACCCATGCCCCAGGAACCGGCCGAGTGCAGGGCGTACAGCTGGATCATCCAGCCCCCGGTGGTCGGCGCCTCGGGCAGCTCGGTCGGCACCACCACCAGGGTGATGTCCTGATCGGCGAGGCTGAGCCGGTGCCAGCCCAGCGGCAGGTCGGCCGGGACCTCGGTCACCGAGCGACTCGCACCGTCCTCCAGCACGATCGTCGCCGGGCCGGGCAGCTCGCGCGCGCAGCCCTCGCGGACGACGAGCGTGCCGGGCAGCCGGCCCAGGCGATCCCGTTCGCGGACCGCGGCGAGTTCCTTACTGATCGTCGCGGGCGTCGTGGCGTCCACGCCGAGGAGCCCGAGCACGCCCACGACGGCGTCCGTCGAGACTTCCTTGCGCTTGCGGTGCCAGTCCTCGTACCAGGTGGCGACCCCATGAGCCTCGGCCAGATCGGCCAGATCGGCGTCCATCCGAATCCTTTCCGTTGATGCTCATACCCTGCCCGATCCGGTCCCGATGCGCGCATTGTTGCCCACGTCGGTCAGGATGGAGCACATGTCAGCTGCAATGAAGTGGTGGTCGCGGCTCGCCGCGACGGTGACCGGAGCGGTGCTTACCCTGGTGGTGCCGGTGCACGCATGGGCGGTGGGTGCCGGTGTGGCCGATCTGGCGACCGAGGCGGCGAAGTCGCGGCGGCGGCGCGGCGGCTTCGGCTTCCTGCCGATCTTCGGCGGTCTGTGCTGTCTGCTCGTGGTCGGTGCGGTCGTCCTCGCTATCGTGCTCGTGTCCCGTCGACGCCGAAAATAGACCTTTGCACCAGTCTGCGAGCCTTGCTGTGACCTGGGACGCCGAGACGTGGGAGTTTTCCGCGAACCCCGGCGAGCGCCTCGGCGACCGCCCTAGCGTTGAATTATGCGGTTCCCGGTCTCTTCGGTCAGATCCACGTTTTTCGGTGCCGGCGTGGCCGTCGTGCTGTGTGTGCCGCTCGCCATCTCGGTCGCCGCAAACGCGACGAACGAGGTGCTGATCTCCCGGGGCCGGCCGGCCCAGGCCTCCTCGGCGGCCGCTGCCGCACCCGCTGCCGGCGCCATCGACCCGGCCGGGACGACCCGCTGGGCCAGCGCCGACGGGCCGGGCTCCCAGTGGCTGCGGATCGACCTCGGTGCGGTCCGGCGGATCGACCGGGTGCGGTTGCGTTGGGCCAAGAACTACGCGAAGACGTACCGGGTGCAGACCTCGACCGACGGCGCGAACTGGACCGACGTCTACCGCACCCGGGCCGGCAACGGCGGCACGGACGACCTCAAGCGGCTCGCCGGGACCGGCCGGTTCGTGCGGGTGCTGGCCACTCAGCGCGGTCGCGGTGACGGCGGCTATTCGCTGTACGACCTCCGGGCCTACGGGCCGGCGAAGGCTGCCCTGACCGGCGTCGCCCCGGCCACCGGGGAACTGGCCGGCGGGCTGGACGTGCGGCGCAAGAAAGAGGCCGCACTGCAGCTCGTGTCCAGTGCCGAGAACTCGACACTGACCTGGCGTAACTCCTTCAGTTACATCGAAGATCTGGGCGACGGCCGCGGCTACACGGCGGGGATCGTCGGCTTCTGCTCGGGCACCTCGGACATGCTTCAGGTGGTCACCGACTACACCAGGCGCAAGCCGGGCAACGTGCTGGCCCGGTACCTTCCCGCGCTGCGTACGGTCGACGGCTCGGACTCGCACGCCGGCCTCGACCCGGGTTTCCCAGGCGCCTGGAAGGCGGCCGCCCGGGACCCGCTCTTCCAGAAGGTGCAGGAGGACGCGCGGGACTCGATGTACTTCAACCCGTCGGTGCGCCTCGCCCGGGCGGACGGGGTGCGCGCCCTCGGCCAGTTCGTCTACTTCGACGCCGCGGTCATGCACGGCGTGTCGGGGCTGCGCAGCATCCGGGCCCAGGCGGCGCGGGTGGCGAAGACGCCGATGCAGGGCGGCGACGAGTTGACCTACCTCGAGGCGTTCCTGGACGCCCGGGTCGCCGAGATGCGCACCGAGGAGGCGCACAGCGACACCACGAGAGTGGACACCGCACAGCGCCAGTTCCTCCGCCGCAGCAACCTGGATCTGACCGCGCCGCTGACCTGGAAGGTCTACGGCGACCAGTACCGGATCTCGCAATAGGTCGCGGTTCCTACACCTTGGCGAAGAGGTTCGGCAGTGCGGTCGGCTCCCAGCCGGGCAGCGAGGTGTGCGCTTCCAGTACGCGGTAGGTCGCGCCCTCGAAGGTGACCAGATCGCCGGCCGCGTAGTCGGTGAAGGTCTTCCAGGCGGCCGCCTTAGGCGGCGTGGAGCTGGGCGGCGTGGAGCTGGGCGGCGTGGAGCTGGGCGGCGTGGAAGTCGGCGGGGCGGTAGTCGGCGGGGCGGTAGT
>DASWMR010000415.1:0-3470 GCA_036399635.1 Actinoplanes sp.
TTCCCGCTCGACCGCACCACCACCGCCGGTGAGCCCAGCGGATCGTCCAACCCGATCACCGACTACCACTTCATCTACGGCGTCGGCTCGGTCGTACTCGCTCTGACCTACGCCGGGCACACCTGGGGACTGGGTCGCCGGTGGGCGCAGCTGTCCTTCGTGCAGAAGAACCGCTGGCTGATCTGACACACGCACAATGGCCGGCTTCTTCCCTCGGGTAGGAGCCGGCGAACCGTTGAGGTGTCTCCGGTCAGCGGCGGCCCTCCGATTCAGACGACCAGACCGATGCGTTCTGCGCCGGTTGGTCCTGCACCGCCTCGAAGCACCGACATCCGGCCAATGGCCGGGGTCAGGAAACTCTGCCATGTCAGTCCTCTGGACCTTCGTCATCATCGCCCTCGTCGTGGTGCTGCTGTTCACCCTCGCCATCAAGGTCGTCAAGCAGTACGAACAGGGCGTCCTGTTCCGCCTCGGCCGGGTCATCGGCACCCGGCAGGCCGGCCTCACCGTGATCATCCCGTTCGTCGACGTGCTGAACCGGGTGAGCCTGCGGATCGTCACCATGCCGATCCAGTCCCAAGGCATCATCACCCGCGACAACGTCAGCGTCGACGTCTCCGCGGTCGCGTATTTCCGGGTCGTCGATTCGGTGAAGTCGGTCGTCGCGATCGAGAACGTCAGCGCGGCGATCAACCAGATCGCCCAGACCACCCTGCGTAAGGTCGTCGGTCAGCACACCTTGGACGAGACGCTGTCGGAGACCGACCGGATCAACGTCGACATCAAGACCATCCTGGACGTCGCCACCGAGGACTGGGGTGTCGAAGTCACCCTGGTCGAGCTCAAGGACATCCAGCTGCCCGACAGCATGAAACGGGCGATGGCGCGGCAGGCTGAGGCCGAGCGGGAGAAGCGTGCGAAGATCATCGCCGCCGAAGGCGAGGCGCTCGCCGCGGACGCCCTGGGCACCGCCGCCGACATCATGATGGCCCACCCCCTCGCCCTGCAGCTGCGCAACCTGCAGAGCCTCGTCGAGCTGGGCGTCGACAAGAACACCACCGTGGTCTTCCCGGCCCCGCTGATGAGCACCATCGGCGAATTGGGCTCGTTCCTGGCCCGGGAGAACGCCGCCGCGACCACCGGCCTGCCCGCGCCGGTGGTGCCGCTGACCCCGGCAGTGCTGCCGATCCAGCCGACGGCGGCCAACGGCAAGCCGCTGCCCGCCGCCGGATAAGCCGACACCCGCCACCCGGCAACTACAGATACCCCGTCTGGACAGGGCGGCACCAGCCACAGAGGCGATGCCGCCCACCCTCCTTCGGCGCCGAATCGCTCGACGGTTCCCCGTGCGCCCGCCGGTAGCCCCAGGACGGGTTCTCCGGACCAAGCGCAGCACCAGGGCGCGGATCGAGCGGATGGTGCGCCGCCGAGTTGGCGGTGCAGTACCGCGAGTTGGTGGCGCAACGCGGGATCTCCGCGTCCTTGTCGCGGTCAGTGCCCGGCAACAGTTGCAGAAGGGTGAACGCGTTGGTGATGCCCAGGTACGCCAGTCGCAGCAACATGAGACGGCATCATCGCGCTATCACCAACGACGATGGACAAGGAGGACGCGGGCCAGCGGACCAAGGTCGGATCGGTGACCGAAGTGGTCGCTGACCAGCGCAGACGTACTATCCGGCAGGTACAACGTCGCCGAGCAGCGGCGCGACCGTGTTGCGGAAGGTGGTCAATGCGGCGGCGACGGCCGCGTGCATGTCCAGATAGCGGTAGGAGCCCAGCCGGCCGCCGAAGATCACGCCGCGCTCCGCGGCGGCGAGCGCGCGGTACCGGCGCACCGTCTCGCGGTCGGCGGTCGAGTTGATCGGGTAGTACACCTCGTCGTCGCGGGTGGCCAGCCGGGAGAACTCCCGCATGACGACGGTGCGGTCGTCCGGATAGGACCGCTCCGGGTGCAGATGGCGGAACTCGTGCACCCGCGTGTACGGGACGCTCTCGTCGGCGTAGTTCAGCACCGCCGTGCCCTGATGGTCGCCGGTGTCCAGCACGTCCAGGTCGAGCGTCAGGGTGCGCCAGCCGAGGTCGCCCTGCGAGTAGCCGAAGTAGCGGTCGAGGCGTCCGGTGTAGACGACGGGTGTGGCCGGCGGAATCCACTGCCGGTCGGCGAAGTAGTCGGCGCCCAGCCACACGTCGATGTTGGGTCGCTCCACCATCGCCTGCGCCAGCGCGCCGTACCCCCCGGTCGGCAGCCCCTCGTACCGGTCGGAGAAGTAGCGGCCGTCGAGGGTGTAGCGCACGGGCAGCCGGCTGATGATCTCCGACGGCAGCTCCCGCGGATCGGTCTGCCACTGCTTGGCCGTGTATCCCCGGATGAACGCCTCGTACAGCGGGCGGCCGACCAGCGAGATCGCCTTCTCCTCGAGGTTCGCGGCGGGGCGGCCGGAAACCTCGGCGGTGTGCCGCGCGATGAGGGCCCGGGCGTCGCAGGGGGTGAGGCCCCTGCCGAAGTACGCGCACATGGTCGCCAGGTTGATCGGCATCGGGTAGATCTGGCCCTGGTGGGCGGTCCACACGTGATGGCGGTAGTCGGTGAAGTCGGTGAACTGCCGGATGTACGCCTGCACGGTCTCGTTGGATGTGTGCCAGAGGTGCGAACCGTACCGGTGCACCTCGATGCCGGTCCGCGGCTCGAAGTACGAGTAGGCGTTCCCGCCGATGTGGTCACGGCATTCGATCAGCAGTACCCTGCGGTCCAGCACGGTCGCGACCCGCTCGGCGATCGTCAGCCCGTACAGGCCGGCGCCGACGACCACCAGGTCGTAGTCCGTCCCGCCCATCCCGGCTAGCCGCCCAGTCCGGTGATCACGAGTCGGCGCAGTTCGCGCCGGACCCGGTCCAGGTCGCCGCGCGTCCCCCAGCCCAGCCGCAGCGCGGGTATCCGCGCGGCCAGCTCCCGGCAGGCCCGGTCCGCCGTCGCCGCGAGCGCCGGCTCCGGGACGAGGCGGCGGCGGAAGCGCGCCTCCTTGAAGGTGGGGTCGTTCGGGGTGTAACAGGACGCCGCCAGCTCGCCGGCCACCTCGGACGGGCCGGCCGGCTCGTGCCAGAACGGCCGGTCGTCGGCCGACACCCGGGGCAGCAGCAGCAGTCCCAGCCGCCCGCCCTGACCGATCCGGGCGCCCAGCGCCCCGGCCAGCTGCCCCGGCGTGAGCACGTGCTTCGCGCCGGGGTCGCAGGTCGCCGGACCCCGATCGCGGGTGGTGGGGCGGGCGGGATCTGGCCGTCCACAGTGGATGAACTCGGCCAGGGCCGGCTCGCTGTGGACCTGGCCGTGGCCGAGCCGATAGGCCAGCGGAAGCCCGAGCGCCTCGCCGCTGTCGCCGACCACCATGGTGCGGTCGTTGCCGCACAGCTCGATGTCACCGCCGCCGGCGAGCATCGTCACCGTGGTCGTCTTGCCGGCCCCCTTCGGCCCC
>DASWMR010000416.1:0-1865 GCA_036399635.1 Actinoplanes sp.
AGGCGACCAGCGCGCCACCGAGGAAGCCCGGCAGATCGGCATAGCGGAGGTAACCCGGGCGCAACAGGCGCAGATGCGACGGCACCTCGGCCACGGCCCGGTCGATGTCGTCGTCGTGGCCCTGCCCGCCGGCGAGGACCAGCGCGGGCGGGTTCGGCCAGTCGGTGACCGCGCGCGCCCAGCCGCGGATCAGGTTGGGGACGTTCTTGCGCGGCTCCTTGGCGCCGAGGAAGGCGACGTAACCGGCGTCGGTGAGGCCCAGGCGGGCGCGGACCCGCGCCTTCTCCTCCTCGGTCGGCGCGTGGAACGCGGTGTGGTCGACGCCGTGGTAGGCCACGTCGATCCGAGTGGGGTCGGCGTCGAGGAGGCGGATCAGCTCGTCGCGGGTCGCCTTGCTCGGCACGATCACCCGGGCGGCCCGGCGCAGCGACGTCTTGATCGCGCTGCGGAAGAACGTCCGCTTGGTGTTGTCGTAATGCTCCGGTTCGGTGAAGAACGTCGCGTCGTGCACGGTCACCGTGACCGGACAGCCGGCCCGCAGCGGGCACGTATAGAAGGGCGAGTGCAACACCTGGGCGCCGACCTGCTGGGCGAGCAGCGGCAGCCCAGTCTGTTCCCAGGCGAGCCGGGCAGGCCGGTGGGCCACTGCGGCAGGGCCGGCGATCACCTCGGCGCCGACAAGCATGCGGCTGTAACGCTCCGCATCCGAACGTTGGGCCACGACGGCCAGATCGACCCGGTCAGGGTCGAGTTGTCCCAGTGCACCGAGTAGGCCGTCGACGTATCTGCCGACGCCTCCTCGATCTGCGGGGACGCTGGTGGCGTCGACGAGCACTCGCGGGGGGCGACCGGCGGTCACGAGGCAACTCCCAAAGAGGTTGTAATGCAGACCACTGGCAAGGGTACGCCGGGAATGCATTGCACATGTGACCGCGACACCGCCTTGTTGAAGCGTTTCCGAGAACTCATCGACCGCTCAGGATCGATTACCCACAGTCACCGCATATCGTGAGTGCGGTGGAGACCACGATTCCGCAGGCGTTCGCCGCCGCGGTACGACGCGACCCGACGACGCCACTACTGACCTGGTACGACGACGCCACCGGCGATCGCACCGAGCTGTCCGGGGCGACCCTGGACAACTGGGTGTCGAAAACGGCGAATCTGCTGATCGACGGAGTGGGGCTCGGGCCGGGTGACACGGTGGCCGTGCTGCTGCCCCCGCACTGGCAGGCCGCGGCGGTGCTGCTCGGGGTGTCGGCGGCCGGCCTGACCATCGCGCTGGGCGCCGATCCGGGGCCGGTGGAGGCGCTCTTCACCAGCTCGGCGGGGGTGCCTCAGGCAGCGGCGTGGCCGGCGCCGGACAGGTACGTCACCGGGCTGCTCCCACTCGCCATGCCGCTGCGCGAGGTTCCCCCGGGCTTTGTCGACTATGTGACAGAAGTGCGCAACTTCGGCGACCACTTCCGCGGGTATCCGGTGGGCCCGGACGACCAGGCGGTGGCCGACCCGGTGGCGTTGAGTCACGTCGCGCTGTTCGACGCCGCCACCGAACGAGCCGCCGAGCTGGGCATTACGGCCGGTGATCGGGTGCTCGTCGACGCCGCGGCGCACCCGGATCCGGTGGACTGGCTGTTCGCCTCGCTGGTGGCCGGCGCCTCGATCGTGTTGTGCGCCAACCTCGACCCGGCAAAGGTCGAGAGCCGGGCCGAGGCAGAGAAGGTCAGCGTTCGGCTCACTTGAGACTGGGCGAGCTCAAGACTGCGGCGAGCTCAAGACTTGCGGCGAGAGGCGGCCAGCTCCTCGAAGGCGACCAGCGACTCCGGGTTCGCCAACGCGCCCGTTGCGGCGGCCGCCTCCACCGG
>DASWMR010000417.1:0-7598 GCA_036399635.1 Actinoplanes sp.
GGCCCCCGCCCTTGTACCCGGGGACGGGCGAGTAACGCTTAGCTCGCGTACGTCTCGAACTCGGCGATCCGCGGCGTGCCGGTCGCGCTGGTGATCTCGAAGGTGATCTTCTTCAGCGCGGTGGCAGAGAAGCTGACGACACCGGTCGTACTCCCGGAGGCGAGCACCGCGCCGGTGTCGTAGTTCTTGACCTGCCAGGCGCTGATGGTGCCGCCGCCGGTGCCCTCACGGATGTTGATCCGGGAGACCGTGGTCGCGGCCGACCACTTGACCGAGACATAGCCGGTGGAGCCGCTCGGCGACCAGTAGGTGGTCAGGCTGCCGTCCACCACGTTGCCGTAGCCCGTACTGTCGGCCTTGCTGGAGCCGTCGGCGCCGGCGGTGAGGCTGAGGTTCGTGCCGCTGGGCTGGGTGGGCGCCACCGTCGGCGACGTGGTCGGCGAACTAGTCGGGGCCGTGGTCGGCGACGTGGTCGGGGCCGTGGTGGGCGAAGTGGTCGGGGCCGTAGTGGGCGCCGTAGTCGGGCTGGTCGTGGGAGCGCCCGTGGAGCAACCGCCGGTGGACACCTTCAGGCCGGTGTTCGCGCCCGCCGTCTGGCTGACGATGGTCGGCACGCAGGCCGCACCGTCCAGGCTGTACGCGTACGGAATGCTCACCGTGGTGGTCGACGGCATGCTGGGGCCGGCCGGGTTGGTGTCGGTGCCGGCGCTCGACCAGGTCACGTTGTCCAGGATGTTGCCGCTGGCCTGCCAGGTGCCCGCCTCGGAGGTGTAGAACGTGCCCAGGACGTCCTTCGAGTCCTTGAAGTAGTTGTTCTCCACCTTGGCCTTGGCGCCGGCCCGCGAGTTGATGCCGGACTCGTTCAAGCTCACGTACGAGTTGTTGAAGATGTGGGCCACCCCGCCGCGCAGCAACGGCGTACGGGAGTCGATGTTCTGGTAAAGGTTGTGGTGGAACGTGATGAAGCCGTTCCCGGTGTCGGTCTCGCTGGAGCCGATGAGGCCGCCGCGGCCCGAGTTCTTGAGGGTGCTGTAGGACAACGTCACGTACTGGACGTCGTTCTTCATGTCGAAGAGGCCGTCGTAGCCCTCCGCCTCGCCGCCGGAGGCCAGCAGGTTGACGTGGTCGACCCAGACGTTGCGGACCGTGCTTTCCATGCCGATGGCGTCGCCGCCGTTGGAGAGCGGCGAACCGGACTTCTTGACGTTCTGCACCGTCACGTTCTGGATGATGATGTTGCTGGAATCCCGGATGTGAATGCCCAGCTGGTCGAACGTCGCCCCGGCACCCACACCGATGATCGTGACGTTACTGATTTCCTTCAGCTCGATCACGTCGGCGGCGGTGTTGCAACTGTCGCCGGACACCTTCGTGGTGTTGCCGTGGTTGATGGTGCCCTCGACCTCGATCGTGATCGGGGTGCTGCTGCTGGCCCGGTTGCACAGGGCCGTGTGGATCGCGGTGCCCGTGGTGGCGCGCACCGTTGTTCCGCCGGCACCGCCGGTGGTACCGCCGTTCTGCGTGGCGAAGCCGGTGGCGCTTCCCACCGCGGCCGACGCGTGCAGCATCGGGAGGGTCACCGCGATGGTCCCACCAACGACGGCCGTGGCAGCCGCCGCCAACAGCCGCACGGCGACTGGTCGTCTCATCTGGAATCTCACCTTCGTTTGGTCCCCGGCGCCGGCCGGTGGTGCTGAGGGGATGACCGGTGGGCGCGGGGACAGCAGAGCATCACATTTGAAGATGCTCCCGATCACCCGCAGGCGACAAGAAATTCACCAAAAACAATTTCCGCCGTACGCCCACCAGCCGCGCGACGGGTTCTACCGGGGCGCCGATGCGGACATCGTTGCGCCCACGCCGCTCGTGCTGACCAGAAAATCGACCCGGGGCAGGGCGCCGCCGGCCGCGCGCGGGCCCTGGGCGGCGCTCGGATCGGTGGACCGGAACAGGTCGAGACCGGCCTGCCAGTTGTTCCCGCGCTGGGTCGCACCGGCGGGGAGCACGGCTGGGTCGCCGCCGTTGCCGACGGCAGCGTTGTCGTTCACCGTGGCGACCGCGTCGGCGAGGTAGAAACCGTCGTGGCCGTTGCGGAAGGCGGTGTTGTTGGTCAGTCGCATCGCGCCGCGGTTGCCGCTGGTGCTGAAGCCGTGACCGACGTTGTCCCAGGCGGCATTGTTGCGCAGGATGTGCGCCGCGGCCGGCGGTGGATTGCCGCCGCCGAGGTGGAAACCGTCGCCGTTGCTCTGGAAGCCCTCGACGTTCCACCGGTTGACGCCGTTGCCGAACGCCCAGTTGCCCTCCACCGTGACCGGGGTGGAGAATTTGCCGAGGTCGAACCCGTTGTCCGCGTTGTTGAACGCCCGGTTGCCCCGGATGAGGTTGCCCGCCCCGGAACCGTCCTTGATGCCCAGGCCGATGCCGGCGTTACCGCCCTCGCCCGGGTCGTAGTTGTTGAAGAAGTCGCTGTCCAGGATCTGGTTGTCGACGGTGCCGGCGTCGCGCAGGGTCAGCGCCGAGCGCACGTTGTCGTGGATGGACAACCGCTGGAACACGTTGTGACCGCAGGCCCGGCAGAAGTACGCGTGGTCGAGTGAATTCTTGATCTCCAGGCCCTGGACGGTCCAGTAGCTCGCCCGGTGGATGACCGCCTGCTTGTCGGCCGGGACGCCGCTCGCGTCGATCACCGGCCGTTCGCCGCGGTAGTTGCTCAGCGTGATGCGCTTCCCGGCGCTCCCGCTCGTGGAGATCTCCACCGTGGCGGTCAGACGGTAGGTACCGCCGCGCAGCGCGATCGTCTGGCCGGGTTGCACCGCCGCGACCGCCTTGGCGAGCGAGGCGTACGGGCGGGCGATCGTGCCGGCGCCGGCGTCCGAGCCGTCCGGCGCCACGAAGATGTCGGCAGTCACCACGCCGGTCGGCAGTAGCGCGCGGGCGGACGGCGGCGGGGCCGAACCGGTGGCGGCGGCCGACGGACCGCCGGCGTTCGGCGCCACCGCGGATGGGGCGGTCGTCGGGCGGACGACCGGCAGCGCCTCGTCCCGCGGGGCCGGCGTCTCGTAGACGGCGTAGGCGAAACCGCCGCCGGCCGCGACCGTCAGCGCCGCGGTCCCGGCCACCAGCTTGTTGGCGAAGAGGTTCTGGATGCCGGCCCACATCGAGGACAGCATGCCGGTCTGGGCCGCGAACGCCGTGGCGACCGGCAGCGACGTGACGCCGAGCAGCAGCTCCTCGGGGGCGACCAGGCCGCGCTGGAACACGCCGCAGCGCGGGCAGTCCCGCACGTGGCGGATCAGGCGCTTGCGCCACACCGCGTTGGCCACGCCGTTCCACGGGCGAACGACGCCGGCGAGGTCGGGGCAGCGCGGCGACACCCGCAGCGCACGGACCACGCCGCGGAGGGCGTCGAGCTGCGCCTTCATCCGCCGCAGGCGCACCCCGGCGAGCTTGGGGCTGACCGTCAGCGCCGCCGCCACCTCGGAGCGGGTCAGCTGGCCGAGCGACTCCTGCCACAACAGCGACAGCAGGCGGCGGTCCTCGTCGTCCAGCCATGTGGCGGCCTCGGTCAGGTCCCGGCGCTGCGCGGCGAGCACCATCTCGCTCACGGTCCGCTCGGCGAAGTCGCCGCTCGGATCCGGCTGCTCGTGCGGGATGTCCTCCCGGCGCTGCCGGATCTTCATGCGGCCCCGCAGGTACAGCTGGATCTGCTGGCGGGCGATCGCGCTCGCCCAGGACCGGAACCGGTCCGGTTCGCGCAGCCCGGGTAGGGCGCGCATCACCTGAATCATCGTTTCCTGAACGACGTCGTCGACGTCGACGTGCCAGTTGAGCGACCGCCCGACGATGTTGTAGACCAGCGGGAGGTGGGCCCTGATCAGCTCGGCGAGTGCCTCGTCGCTGCCTGCCTGCGCCGCCGCGACGAGACCGGCGGTGTCTCGGACGACGGTGGTGTCGGCCTCGCTGTCCGCCATTCCAGTGCCGCCTCCCCAACCCACCGAAGCTGCATCTACCAGGCTCGATAGGCTGCAGCCGTATGCTGACACAGCCTCCGGTTGCTGTAAAGAACCGGACCTGCCAAGCTCTGAACCGGCCTCGCCGCCGTGCCGCCCGGACAGCGGCACGGCGGCGAGGTGCCTATCCGAAGGTCACGACCAGGCGACCGTCGGAGGCGAAGGACCACGTCAGCGCGCCTGAATAGGCGGCACACCGGGAGCCGTTCGCATCGGTCCAGAACTGGTTGCTGCTGTCCGCCGTGCCGACGATCTTGTCGTTGGAGCCGTCGACCGCGAAGCGGCACGAGGTGTTGCTGGTGAACTTCGACGTGCCCTCGTCGAACGAGAAGTTCCGCTCGGCGTTGTCGATGCTCACGTTGCTGTCGATCGTCATCGAGCCGGGGTTGCTGTTGTAGGTGAACCCGTGGTGGCCGTTGTGGTAGGCGATGCTGCGGCGGGCGATGTGGTTGACCGCGATGTCGGAGCCGCCCAGCTTGTAGCCGTTGCGGTCGCCGGCGTCGTTGACCGTGCCGTCCGACAGCGTGCCGTTGTCGAACGACAACGAGTCCTCGATCGTCACCACGCCGATCGGGCCGGTGTCGGTCTTGGCGTACAGGTCCCAGCCGTCGTCGATGTTGTGGTGCGAGACGTCGTAGCGGAACACGTTGCCGGGCCCCGCGGTCAGCTTGGCGGCGAAGCCGTCCGCGTCCTCACCGTCGGAGTCGGCGTTGTCGTGCGACTCCGAGCTGAGGATCAGGTTGTTGGCCGGCCAGTCGGCCTGAGCGGTGTCCGAGCTGGCCCGGGAGATCTGCACGCCGCTGTCGTGGTTGAAGGCGGTCACCACGCGTTCGATGATGTTGTTGCTGCCACCGACGAAGATGCCGTTGTCGCCCGCGTGCTGGACGGTGATGCCGTAGACGTGCCAGTAATTGCCGTTGACCGCGAGCCCGCGGTTGCTGTCCGCCTCGGCCATCGCGGAGAAGTCCAGCACCGGCTTCTCACCGGGGTAGGCGGAGAGCGTCTTGCGTGCGCTGGAGGTGCCGTTGTTGCCGACCGCGATGGTCTGCGTGGTGGACAGGCTGTAGGTGCCGGCCCGCAGGTAGATCGTCCCGCCGGCGCCGATCCGGGTGAGCGCCGAGGCGAGGGTCGTGGGGCTGCCGATCGAGCCGTCTGCGCTCGCGCTGCCGCTCGGCGCCACGTACAGCGCCTCGCTGGCCTGCGGGTTGGGGTTGGACGTGGGAACCCCGGTCGGTGTGGTCGTCGGCGCGGTGGTGGATGCCGTGGTCTCCGCGACGCCGGCGCAGGCGGTGCCGTTGACCCGGCCGACGTTCGCGCTGAAGCCGCCGGGCCACTGCGACGCCACCGCAGAGGTGACCCGACAGCCGGTGGCGGCGTGCGCCGCGGAGGCGGCGACCACGATGCCGGCCGTGCCGAGCGTCGCGGCGGTGACCGTGGAGACCAGAAGCGCCCGACGGCGCCGTCCGTGGTGCATGGTGTTTCCTCCCTAGGGCGGCACTCGGGACTCCGCCGGTGGAAGCGGGCCGAACGCCGGGGCTACACCGTCACAGATGCCGGTAGCCGCCCCCAGGCGACACAAATTCACGAAGATTTTCGAACCGAACCGGGCGACCGCGGTGGTTCAGGCCGCGGCGTGTGAACGGTCCAGCTCGAAGTCGGGGTCGGCCACCGGCCGCCCGTAGTGGTAGCCCTGCAGGTAGCGGTAGCCGAGCTGGGAGAGCGCCTCGGCCTGCTCGGCGGTCTCCACGCCCTCGGCCACGGCCGACAGCCCGAGGCCGTCGCTGATCTGGATCAGGGCCTCGGCGATCACCGCGTGCCGGCCGGACTCGGTGATGTTGGCGACGAAGGACCGGTCGACCTTGAGGGTGTGCACCGGCACGGTCTGCAGCAGCCCGAGCGACGAGTGCCCGGTGCCGAAGTCGTCCAGCGCGATCCGTACGCCCAGGTCCCGCAGCTCGTACAGGGCGGTCACCGCGGGCCCGTTCTCGAAGACGGCCGTCTCGGTGACCTCGACCGTGAGGCGGTCCGCCGGCAGCCCGGCTTCGGCCAGGACGGCCGCGACCGTCGCCGCGTACCCGAGCCGCGCGAGCTGCTTGGGCGAGACGTTGACGCTCACTCGCTCCGGCGCGATGGCGCCCAGTTCGCGCTGCCAGGCGGCGAGCCGCAGCAGGGCGGTGCGCATGATCCACGCGCCCAGTTCGACGATCAGGCCGTTGTCCTCGGCGACCGGAATGAAGTGCATCGGGCCCACCAGGCCACGTTCCGGGTGGTCCCAGCGCACCAGCGCCTCCACCGCCTGGACCCGGCCGGACGGCAGCTCCACGATCGGCTGGTAGACCACGTGGAACTGGCCGTGGTCGAGGGCCGTGCGCAACTCCGCGCCGAGCCGGGCCGCGTCGGCTGCGCCCTGGTCGAGCGCCGCCGTCCAGCGCACCGGATCGCCGGAGCGTCGTGACGCGTGCATCGCCACCTCGGCCCGGCGGAACAGCTCGATCGCGTCGATCTGGGCGGATCCGGCGTCGCCGGACACCCCGATGCTCACCCCGATCAGCAGCTCGCGGTCGCCGTCCGAGACCGGTGGCGTGAGCGCGGCCAGCAACGCGCCGGTGAGGTTGCGGGCCTCGTCGGCACCGGCGTCGGTGAGCAGTACGGCGAACTCGTCACCGCCGGTGCGCGCCACCAACGCGCCGGGTGCCACGCCGGCGAGCCGGCCGGCCAGGGCGGCCAGCACCCGATCGCCGGCGGTGCGGCCCAGCTCATCGTTGAGCGCTGCGAAGCCGTTCAGGCCCACCAGCGCCAGCTGTGGACGACCCGTCTCGAGCGCCTCACCCAACGCCAGTTCGAGCCGGCGCCGGTTCGCCAGCCCGGTCACCTCGTCGGCCAGGGTGACCCGCGCCAGCTCGGCCTCGTGCCGCCGCTGGGTGCTCACCGCCCCGAACAACCGGGCGGTGACCAGCAGCAGGAGCACGATCGACCCGATAGCCACGGCCCGCCGGCTCGCCGGGTCTTCGCCCACGGCGGGCACGAAAAGCAGGGCCGGTGCGAGCAGGGCGCAGGCGGCGGAGATGCCGAGCTCGGCCTGCCGGCCGCCGGCCCGGAGAATGGGTACGGCCATCGGCGCGGCCATTGCGGGGTGCAGTGCGGCGGCACCCCAGGCGACGTACGCGAGGAGGAAGACCGCGTTGATCGGGCGGTCGTAGCCCTGCGAGTACAGGTTGACCACCGAGAACGCGATGTCCGCGGCAAGCAGCAGGAGCACCGCCGCGCTGAGCAGGCGGATGCTCGCGGTGCGCCCACCCGGCTCGGCGAGCAGCCGGGCGAGCAGGACGAACAGCAACACGTCGGCCGCCGGATAGAGGGTGCTGATCCAGCTCTCCACCGAGCTGGCCGCCGCCCCGTCCGCGATCGGGCGGAGCACGAAGATCCAGAAGACGACGCCCAGCCCGGTGGACAACACGGCGGCGTCGATCAGCCCGCTCAGGCTGTGGCCCCGCAGCCGCCCGAGCAGCAGCAGGAGACCGATCACCAGCATCGGGTAGGCCGCGAGGTAGAACGCGTCGGCGACCGACGGGTACGGCTCCTCGTGCA
>DASWMR010000418.1:0-4652 GCA_036399635.1 Actinoplanes sp.
TCGGACGAGCTGGGCGCGGCCGCCGTCGTGGTCACCGCGGTCGGCCCGCACTCCTAGTCGGGTGGCTAAGTCGTATCGGTTGATCAGGTGATGGTGACGCTGGTGGTGTGCCAGCCGGTGGCGCCGTCGGGGAACGGGGTGGCGCGTTGTTCGCTCTGCAGGGCGCCGGTGGTGTCGGTGGCGCGTACGGCGATGGAGTGGGGTCCGGGTGGCGCGTTCCATTTGTAGCGCCATTGGACCCAGGTATCGGTGGACGGTACCGGCAGGAGCTCGGCGGGATTCCAGGCGCCGCCGTCGATGCTGATCTCGACGGCGCTGATGCCGCGGCCTTGGGCCCAGGCGACGCCGGCGATGGTCTGGGTGCCGGTGGTGAGGCGGGCGAACGGTTTCGGTTTGTCGATGCGGGAGGCGGTTTTGACTCCGCCGCGGGCGGCCCAGCCGCGTTCGACCCAGTAGGCGTCGTAGTCGGCGAAGGTGGTGACCCGCAGTTCGGTGAGCCATTTGCAAGCGCCGGCGTAGCCGTACAGGCCCGGGGTAAGCATGCGAACCGGGAAGCCGTTGACCAGGGGCAGGGGTTCGCCGTTCATGCCGACGACGAGCATGGCGTCGCGGCCGTCGAGTAGCACGTCGATCGGGGTGCCGATGGTCATGCCTTCCGCGGAGCGGGCGATCAGCTGGTCGGCGCCGGCGCGGATGCCGACTTCACGTAGCAGGGGTGCCAGGGGTACGCCGAGCCAGCGGGCGGTGCCGATGTAGGGTCCGCCGACCTCGTTGGAGACGCAGTTGAGGGTGATGTCACGTTCGATCAGCGGCCGGGCCAGTAGGTCGTCGAACGACAGCTCGAGCGCGTTGTCCACCATGCCGTGCATGCGAAGCCGCCAGGTGCCGAGATCGATGCGGGGCACGGTGAGGGCGGTGTCGACCCGGTAGAAGTCGGTGTTGGCGGTGACGAACCCGGGGCCGGTACCGGCGGGCAGCGGCTCGGCCGGGCTGGCAGGTGCGGGAAGCCGCAGCGCCTCCCGGGTCTTGGCGGCCGCGCCGGCCCCGGCTCGTTTCAGCCATTGCGCGCTCCCGCCCGCTATCGCCGCCCCACCGGCGACCAGTGCCGCGGCACGCAGGAAAGCCCGACGGTCGAAGTCCCGCGTCGGCACGCCCGTGGCGGCCGGAGCCTCTGCCCGGGCCTCGCCGGTGGAGACGGCGAGGTTCGTGGGCTTCGGTGTGGCCCGTCGTAGTAGCCACCACAGGATGGCGCCGGCGGTGGCGGCGCCGAACAGCGACGGGATCGTGTCGAAGACGCCGGCGGCGGGGCGGGACAGGGCCGCGGCGGCTCCGGCCGCGCCGAAGACGGTGGCACCGGCTGCGACGGCGATCCGCCGGTGCAGGCCCAGGATGCCGGTGAGGGCGGTGAACAGCAGCAGCACCACGACGATGCCGGCGAGCAGGGCGGGTTTGTCGTACGTGCCGAGTTCGCGGACCGCGACTTCTTTGACCGGGGTGGGGGTGGCGTCGATGACCGCGCCGCCGACGGCCACCAGGGGTCCGGCTTGCGGCCGGGTCGCGGCCGCGAGCAGTTCCGCGGCCGCGACGCCGAAGCCCGCGGCGACGATCCCGGAGGCCGCGCCCACCATGATGCGTCGCATCGACAACCTCCGAGGGAAGGGTGGGGTCAGCTCTTGGGCATCAGGACGGAGTCGATGATGTAGACGGTGGCGTTGGCGGTCTGCACGTTGCCGCAGATGACCGAGGCGGTGTCGGCGACCTTGAACTGCTGGCCGCTGCCGCTGACGGTCACCTCGCCGCCCTGCAGGGTCTTGTGGGGGCCGGCCAGGTCGCTGGGGGTGAGCTTTCCCGGGACCACGTGGTAGGTCAGGATGCTGGACAGCGTCTTCTTGTCCGCGAGGACCTTCTTCAGGTCCGCCTCGGGGATCTTGCCGAAGGCGTCGTTGGTCGGCGCGAACACGGTGATCCCGTCAGCGGTGTTCAGCGAGTCCACCAGGCCGGCCTGCTTGACCGCCGACACCAGGGTCGACAGCAGCGGGTTTCCCGACGCCGCGGTGGCGACCGGCACCTGCGCCATCGACTCGAAGCTGCCCTTGTTCGCCGGGTCGGCCGGCACCGCGGCACACCCCGGACCGAAGTTGACCATGTCCGTGGCGGCCGACGGGCTCGCCGCCGTGGTGGGTGCCGCAGTCGTCATGGTCGGCGCAGCCGAGCCGGCGGTGCTGTCGTCGGGGTCGCTGCCGCACGCGGCCAGCGACACAGTGAACAGGGCGGCGGCGGTCATGGCACTGAACTTGATTGCACGCATTTGGTTTGTTCCTCCATCATCGGGGCTAACACCAATGATTCGGAACAGCTCCAGCGGCGGATGGGCGGGACATCGAAAAACTTCTGCCTACTTCAGATCGCGGTCTTCACCCGGCGGAGTCAGGCGGTGGCTCAACTCGCCGGTCACCCTGACGTTGCCAGTTCAGGCCAGCGGCACCCTGACCACCGTCGGCAGGGTGGGCGTGGTCGATCCGACGGCCGGTTCGACGGTCACCGCGACCGCGTCCATACCGCGAACCCCTTTGATCAGGACGGTGCCGCCACCGGTGGCACCGAGCACCCCGGCCGGCCGCGGGGTGGCACCGCCGAGCAGCCACAACTGATAGACGCGGTCGGCCGGCACCGGCGCTGCGCCGGCGAGCAGCACCACGCCCGCGTCGGTGGTGGCCGAACTGACGACGGTCACCCGCCCTCCGCCGGTCAGCGCTCCTTGCCGCAGCGCGGCGTCGGGCGCGGCCAGCACCGCCTGAATCCGTTCGGCGTCGCCCTGTTCGGCGGCAGCCGCGATCCTGGCGTCGCGGACCCGTTGTTCCTGCACCGCGTAGGTCGCCACGGCGGCGCCCGAAGCCAGGAAACCGGCGGCAACAGCACCCGCGGCGAGTCGGCGCCACCGCGGCGCCTGCCGGACCTGACGGCCACGAGCAGAGCCGGGCGGCTGCTGCCGGGTACGGCCGATACGTGTCATCACCTCGGTGCGCATCCGCGGCGGCGGCACCGACCAGGTGGCGTCGGCCAACCGGGCGGCCGCCTCCGCCAGCTCCGCAGCGTCCTGCGCGCACGCGGGGCACTCGGTCAGGTGGCGGGCGAACGCGGCACGTTCCACGTCGTCGAGCGCGTCGAGTGCATAGGCTCCGACAAGGCTGTGGATATCGTTCACGAGGTCTCACCTTCCACACCGAGGCAGTCACGCAGCCTGATCAGCCCGTCACGCATTCTGGTCTTGATCGCCGGCAACCCGGTGCCGAGCAGGTCAGCGACCTCGCGGTAACTGCGCCCGTCGAAATACGCCAGCGTGATCGCCTGCCGCTGCAACTCGGTGAGCCCGTCCATGCAGCGGCGCACCTGTTGATGCTCCAACCGGCGCGTCACCTCCTCAGCCACCTCGTCATACTCGGTGTCGCCCGCCGCGGCCGCGTACCTGGCGAGCCGGTCGGTACCAGCCTGCTCGGCACGCACCCGATCCACGGCCCTTCGATGCGCGATCGTGAACACCCACGCCGTAGCCGAGCCACGCGACGCATCGAACCGAGCAGCGGTACGCCACACCTCCACCATCACCTCCTGCGCCACTTCCTCGGCCTGCGCCGGATCCCGCAGGACCCGTCGGACCAGCCCGAACACCCGAGCCGCCACCAGGTCGTACAGCCGGCCGAAAGCCGCCTCGTCACCGCGGCCCACCGCGGCGAGCAAAACCCCCGGCGCGGCAGGGTCGCCGCCACCTGCATCCGGCACTGCGGCATCCGGCACTGCGGCATCCGGCACTGCGGCGAGATGATCGGGGCGTCGCCGCGCCCTACCGGGCTCCTCCATGTCGCTTCCGCTCCCGCCGCTACGTGGACGTACCCAACTGTGCCTTCGCACAGCATTCGACACCGGCGCCCTCCCGGATGGGCCGGAATCCCCCACTACTCGATACATCACCCGAAAAGATGAGCGGTCGACCTCGCTTCGGCCGCTCCACGGAAGGATGACGCGCAGCTCAACGGGCCTTGCCGCGGTCGACCGGCTACCGCTTGGGCCGCACCGCGACAGGTGTGACGCGCACCGCCGCACTCGATCGGCCCCGAGCGCGGCCGCCGGTCACCCGGAACGCGAAGTCACCGGCCGTCGTGACCTTCACCGACGTGGCAATTTTGCCGTCCCGGTCGGTGCCGGCCGAGTGCACCACTTTCCACCGGGAGGTGCCGGCGCGTCGCCACACCAGCTGCGTCGTCTGGCCGGCCAGGCCCCCGTATCCGAGCAGGCCGGACAGCCGGCCCGTGACGGCGACGGCTGAGCCGTACCGGACGCGGCGCGCCGAGGTGGTGACGCCGACGGTCGGCAAGGGGATCGGGTTGCTGACGACCGGCCACCCGCCACCCGAGGGGAACAGCGGTCGAAGCGCCTGGTACCAGAGGTAGGCCTGCTGGCGGAAGCCGGTCGCGTCGGGGTGCAGCCCGTCGTCGGTGTGCAGCGGGCTGATGACGGACAGGTCAACAAGGGATACCCGCGCGCCGTTGCTGGCCACCACGCCGGGAACGGCGGCGTCGAATGCCGGCATGCGCAGACCCTGCAGGACTCGGCTGGCGGGCAGCCCCGACCAGCCGACACGTGGCGAGCGGGGC
>DASWMR010000419.1:0-6912 GCA_036399635.1 Actinoplanes sp.
ACTCGCTCACCTTCGGGCTGGCGCTGGTGCCCAGCGGGCGGCTCGGCGACGCGCACGGCCGCAAGTGGCTGTTCATCGGCGGGGTGATGCTGTTCTGCGCGAGCGCGATCGTGGCCGGCACCGCACAGGAGGCCTGGGTCGTGGCGGCCGCGCGGCTGCTTCAAGGGGTCGGCGCGGGAACGGTCAATCCGCAGGTCATCGGCATCATCCAGGAGCTGTTCGACGGGCGGCAGCGGACCCGCGCGCTGGGCGCATACGCCATCGTGGGTGGGATCGCCGGGGTGATCGGGCCATTGGTCGGCGGCACGTTGATCGGTGCGCTCGGGGACGCGTACGGCTGGCGGTGTGTCCTGCTGTTGAATGTGCCGTTCGGGCTGGTGACCGTGCCGCTCGCGGTGCGGTGGTTCCCGGCGGCGCGGCCGGCCGGGCGGGTGCGCACCAGCCTGGACCTGCCCGGGTTGGCCGGGCTCGCCGCGGTGACCCTGTGCCTGCTGCTGCCGTTCACGCTGCCCGGCGACCAGGGACCGCCGCGAGTGGTCTGGTTCGCCGCCGCGCCGGTGCTGCTGGTGGCCTGGATCGGCTGGGAGCGCCGGTATGCGCGCCGCGGCCGCACCCCGGTGCTCCTCCCGTCGCTGGTCGGCGCGGGCGGCTTCCGCACCGGCACGCTGATCGCGATGTTCCAGTTCGGCGCGTCACTGTCGTCGTCGCTGGCGATCACCCTGTACCTGCAGGACCGGCTCGGCTGGTCGGCCCTGCACGCCGCGCTCACCACCCTGCCGAGCGCGCTCGGCTTCGCGGTGACCTCGGCTTTCGGCTGGCGGGTGGTCGGCCGGTACGGCGCGGTCAGCGTGGCCTGGGCGCTGGTCGGATCGCTGGTCGTGGTAATCGCCACCGGGTGTGTCCTGGCGCTTGTTCCGTCCGGCCATCTCGGACTCGCGCTGACTGCGACCCAGCTGTGCGCCGGCGCCGCCACCGGCCTGATCGTCTCGCCGAACCAGGCGCTCACCCTGGCACACGCGCCGCCCGGCTCGGCCGGCCTGGCCGCCGGCTTTCTGCAGCTGGCGCAGCGCATCTCGGCCTCGATCGGCACCGCCGCGGTCGCCGGGGTGGTGCTGAGCGCGCCGCCCGGGCCAGGCCGGGCGCCGATCGTGCACGGCTTGGCCGTCTGCGCGGTGATGCTCGCGATCGCCACCGCACTCGCCTGGCGCGACGCGCTGCGCGACGCCCACCCGCCGGTGCCCGATCGCCGCAACATTCTCGTAAAACATATTTGATCGATAGGACTTGAAGGTTTTATTGTCGCGGACCTAGCGTGATGCACGTGAGTCTCCTGTCCTCAGCCCGCGCCGATCAGCCGAGCGCGTCCGGCACCCCGCCGCATCTGGACGCGCTGCGGGTGGTGCCCGCCCGCCACCTCTGGCGGTGGGTGGCCGCCGCGGCGGCGCTGGTGCTGCTCGCCCAGTTCCTGCACGGCCTGGTCACCAACCCGGGATGGGACTGGCCGGCCTTCGCCGGCTACTTCTTCGAGAAGTCGGTGATGCAGGCGCTGCTGGTCACGCTGGAGCTGACCTTCGCGGGTGCGGTGCTCGGCTTCGTCGGCGGAATCGTGCTGGCCCCGATGCGGCTGTCGCGCAACCCGGTGCTGCTGACGCTGAGCTGGACCTACATCTGGGTCTTCCGGTCGGTGCCGCTGATCGTGCAGCTGCTGTTTTGGGCCAACCTCGGCTACCTCTACGACAGCCTGCAGATCGGCATCCCGTTCGGGCCGGGGTTCACCTCGTTCGCCACCAGCAGCCTGATCAGTTCGCTGGGCGCGGCCCTGCTCGGGCTGGCCCTGCACGAGGCCGCGTACGCCGCGGAGATCGTCCGCGCCGGCATCATCTCGGTCGACCAGCGCCAGCTCGAGGCGGCCGCTGCGCTCGGCATCCCGCGACTACGGCAGTTCCGCCGGATCCTGCTGCCCCAGGCCATGCGGGCGATCCTGCCCAGCGCCGCGAACAACCTGGTCAACCTGCTCAAGAGCACCTCGGTGGTCTACGTGCTGGCGATCGGTGAGCTGTTCTACCAGGTCCAGGTCGTCTACGGGCGCAACGGCCGGGTGGTGCCGCTGCTCATGGTGGCCACCGTCTGGTACATCGTGCTGACCGCCGTCCTCTCCGTCTTCCAGCACTACGTGGAGCGGCACTTCGCCCGGGGGTGGCGTCGATGACCATCCCGATGGTCGAGGTTCGCGGCGTGCACAAGTCGTTCGGCACGCTCGAGGTGCTGCGCGGCATCGACCTGTCCGTGCCGGCCGGCAGCGTCACGGTGATCCTCGGGCCGTCCGGCTCCGGCAAGTCCACCCTGCTGCGCTGCATCAACCATCTGGAGAAGGTGAACCGGGGCAACGTCCGGGTCGACGGCGAGCTGATCGGTTACCGCCAGGACGGCAACCGGCTGCACGAGCTGAGCGAACGGCACATCCTGCGGCAGCGTACCGGCATCGGCTTTGTCTTCCAGACCTTCAACCTGTTCCCGCACCTGACCGCGGTGGAGAACATCGTCGAGGCGCCGATCTCGGCGCTCGGCGTGCCCCGCGCCGAGGCGCGCCGGCGAGCGCTGGAGCTGCTGGAGCGGGTCGGGCTCGCGGACAAGGCCAATGCTTATCCGCGGCAGCTCTCCGGCGGCCAGCAGCAGCGCGTCGCGATCGCCCGGGCTTTGGCTCTGGACCCGAAGCTGGTGCTCTTCGACGAGCCGACCTCGGCGCTCGACCCGGAGCTGGTCGGCGAGGTGCTCGACGTGATGCGCGACCTGGCCCGGGCCGGCACCACGATGATCGTCGTCACGCACGAGATCGGCTTCGCCCGCGAGGTGGCCGACACCATCGTCTTCCTCGACGAGGGACGCCTGATCGAACAGGGCGCGCCCGCCGAGATCCTCGACCGTCCCCGGCACGAACGAACCCGGGCCTTCCTGTCCAAGGTCCTGGTCTAATTTTTAGGAGCACCATGCGCACTCGCACGACCTTCATCCCCGTCGCGCTTGCCGTCGCGCTCGCCGCCGGACTGACCGGCTGCGCGGCACCGGACGAGACGCCGAAGACGCCCGCCGCGGCGACGCAGTCCGGCGCCGCCACCGGGCAGATCAACACCTCGCCCGAGCAGAACCGGATCGTGCCGGCCAAGGTGGACGCGGCCGCGGCCCTGGTGCCCGACGCCATCCGCAAGACGGGCAAGCTGGTGATCGGGCTCGGCCTGGCCGGTTCCGGCTCCCCGCCGCTTGGCTTCACCGCCACCGACAACAACACGGTGATCGGCAACGAACCGGACCTCGGTGTTGCCGTCGCCGGGATCCTGGGCCTCGAGCCGGAGCTGCAGAACACCTCGTGGGAGAACCTGTTCATCGGCCTGGACAGCGGCAAGTTCAACGTCGGCGCCTCGAACATCACGGTGACCGAGGAACGCAAGCAGAAGTACGACTTCGTCACCTACCGCCTGGACAACCTGGCGTTCGAGGCCAAGAAGGGCTCCGGCTGGAAGGTCACCGGCCCGAAGGACGTGGCCGGCAAGAAGGTCGCGGTGAGCTCCGGCACCAACCAGGAGAAGATCCTGGTGGAATGGAGCAAGCAGGCCGTCGCCGACGGGCTGCCCGCGGTCGACATCAAGTACTACCAGACCAACCAGGCGACCCAGCTGGCGCTCGGCTCCGGGCAGATCGACCTCTACCTCGGGCCGAACCCGACCTCCGCCTACCGCGTCGCGGTCAGCGGAGAGACCGAGATCGTCGGCACCTACTCCGGCGCCGGCGCCGACCTGCAGGGCAAGATCGCGCTCACCACCAAGAAGGACAACGTGCTGGTCAAGGCGCTCAAGGCGGCCCTCGACGAGCTGATCAAGTCAGGCGACTACGCGAAGATCCTGGCACGCTGGAATCTCGGCAACGAAGCGGTCGAGACCGCCGAGGTCAACCCGCCCGGCCTCCCGATCGAGGGGAAGTAAGCATGGCCCGACCCTTGCACCTGGCTGTGGCTCTGGACGGGGCCGGCTGGCACCCGGCGGCGTGGCGGGAACCGGCCGCCCGGCCGACCGAGCTGTTCACCGCCCGCTACTGGACCGACCTGGTCACCACCGCGGAGGCCGGCAAACTCGACTTCGTCACCATCGAGGACGGCCTCGGCCCGCAGTCCACCTCGTACGCAGGGCCGGACGACCGCACGGATCAGGTACGCGGCCGGCTGGACGCGGTGCTGATCGCGGCCCGGATCGCACCGGCGACCCGGCACATCGGGCTGGTGCCGACCGCGACTGTCACGCACACCGAGCCGTTCCACATCTCCAAGGCGATCGCCACCCTCGACTACGTCAGCACCGGCCGGGCCGGCTGGCGGGCCCAGGTCTCCGGCCGCCCGTCGGAGGTTGCGCACTTCGGCCGCCGAGCGTCCTTAGGTGAGGTCGACACGCTGTTCGACGAGGCGGCGGACTACGTCGAGGTGGTCCGCCGGCTCTGGGACAGCTGGGAGGACGACGCCGAGATCCGCGACGCCGCCACCGGCCGGTTCATCGACCGCGACAAGGTGCACTACATCGACTTCGTGGGCAAGTCGTTCAGCGTCAAGGGACCGTCGATCACCCCGCGCCCGCCGCAGGGCCAGCCGCTGGTCACCGTGCTGGCCCACGCCGACGTCGCGTACCGGTTCGCCTCGGGGTCGGCCGATCTGGCCTACGTGACGCCCGGCGACGCCGACCGCGCCCGCCAGATCGTCGACCAGGTCTCGGTGCCGCACGTCTTCGCCGACCTGGTGGTCTTCCTTGCGGAGACCGAAACCGAAGCGCGCGAGGCCAAGCAACGTCTCGACGACCTCGACGGGGCCCAGTTCGTCTCGGACGCCGCGGTCTTCACCGGCACTCCCACCCAGCTCGCCGACCTGCTGCTGCGCTGGCAGGAGGCCGGGCTGACCGGGTTCCGGCTGCGTCCCGGCCGGCTGCCCACCGACCTCGACGCCATTATTGGCGGCCTGGTGCCCGAGCTGCAGGCGCGGGGGGCATTCCGCCGGGAGTACGAGTCGTCGACACTGCGCGGGCTTCTCGGCCTGCCCAGGCCCGCCAACCGTTACGCGCAGGGAGCCCGAGTTGCCTAAGCAGATCCATCTCGCCGCGCACTTCCCCGGGGTCAACAACACCACAGTGTGGAGCGACCCGCGCTCCGGCAGCCACATCGAGTTCGCCTCGTTCGCCCGGCTCGCGCAGACCGCGGAGCGCGCCAAGTTCGACTTCTTCTTCCTCGCCGAGGGCCTGCGGCTGCGCGAACAGGGCGGCCAGATCTACGACCTGGACGTGGTCGGACGGCCCGACACGTTCACCGTCCTGGCCGCGCTGGCCGGGGTCACCGAGCATCTCGGGCTGGCCGGCACGATCAACTCCACCTTCAACGAGCCGTACGAGGTGGCCCGCCAGTTCGCCAGCCTCGACCACCTCTCCGGTGGCCGCGCCGCGTGGAACGTGGTGACCTCGTGGGACGCGTTCACCGGCGAGAACTTCCGGCGCGGCGGGTTCCTCGCCGAGTCGGACCGCTACAGCCGGGCCACCCAGTTCCTGGCCGCCGCCCGCCTGCTGTTCGACTCGTGGCCGGCGGACGCCGTCACGGCCGACAAGGTGCGCGGCGTCTTCCTCGCCGACCCGAAGGCCGGCACCTTCCAGCACACCGACGAGCACTTCGACATCGCCGGCCGGTTCAACGTGCCGCGCGGTCCGCAGGGCCGGCCGGTCATCCTGCAGGCAGGCGACTCGGAGGCGGGCCGCGAGTTCGCCGCCGCCACCGCCGACGCGATCTTCAGCCGGCACGGCACCTTGGAGGCCGGACAGAGCTTCTACGCCGATGTGAAGCGCAGGCTCCAGACGTACGGCCGGGGTCGTGATGATCTTTTGGTGTTGCCGGCCGCCACGTTCGTGCTCGGCGACACCGACGACGACGCCCGGGAAAAGGCCACGGTGATCCGGCGCCAGCAGGTCAGCGGCCAGACCGCGATCAAGTTCCTGGAGCAGCTGTGGAACCGCGACCTGAGCGGCTACGACCCGGACGGCCCGCTGCCGGAGATCGACCCGGACGTGTCCGCGAACCACATCGCCCGCGGCCGGGCCAGCGTCCGGATGTACCGCGACCCGATCGCGACCGCGCACGAGTGGCGCGAGCGGGCGAACGCCGAGAAGCTGTCCATCCGGGATCTGATCATCGAGGTCACCGGCCGGCAGAACTTTGTCGGTACGCCGCAGACCGTCGCCAGCACGATCAACCGGTTGGTGCAGGCCGACGCCGCGGACGGCTTCATCCTGGTGCCGCATGTGACCCCGGACGGACTGGACGAGTTCGCCGACACCGTCGTCCCGCTGCTGCAGGAGCGCGGTGTCTTCCGCACGGAATACACCGGACCGACCCTGCGCGACCACCTGGGTCTCGCGGTGCCGACGGCCGCCTGATGACAACCGTCGAATCCGCAACGTCGACCCTGGACAATGCGGCCTGGTCAGCGCTGACCGGCCCGCACGCGCACTTCGCCGAGCGGCACGGCCGGGCCGCCCGCTACCCATCAGCGGTCGCGCCGTTCCACGCCCTTCTCGACCCGGCCGACCCGGGCGCCTGGGCCGACCTCGCCGAGCTCACCGGCCCGGACGCCCAGGTGGCAGTGGCCGGCGCGGTGCCGGGCGCGCATCCCGGCTGGGAACTTGTGGGCCAAGTGGCCGGAGTGCAGCTCGTCGACGTGTCACTGCGCGCTTCGGTGGACGCGGAGGCGACGGTACTGACCGCGGCGGACGTGCCGGAGATCCTCGACCTGGTCGAGCGAACCCGGCCCGGGCCATTCCGCGAACGCACCATCGAGCTGGGCACCTACCTCGGCATACGCCGCGGCGGCGCGCTGGTCGCCCTGGCCGGCGAGCG
>DASWMR010000420.1:0-6586 GCA_036399635.1 Actinoplanes sp.
TACCGGCCGGTCGGCGACATCGACCTGGAATGGCCGGGCAACTGCCGGCTGCTGAGCGTCAAGGTGGACCGGGCCGCGCTGGAACGGGAGCTGGACGCCGCGCTGGATCAGCGGATCGTCTCGCCGCTGCTGCTTGGCGCCAGCTTCGACCTGGTCGACGGGCCGGGGCGCACCTGGACGGCGCTGGTCCGGCTGCTGCACCACGAACTGCGCGGGGCGTACGGGCTGGCCAGCCAACCGCGGATGGCGGCCCGCTGGCGGGACATGGTGGTGAGCGGCCTGGCGCTGACCGTCGAGCATCCGTACGGCGAGGAGCCGGCCGGCATGCAGGGCCCCCGCCGGCCGCGCACGGTGAAGCGGGCACTGGACGCGATGCACGCCGAGCCGTGGCGGCAGTTCACCGTGACCGACCTCGCCGCGGTGGCCGGCGTGGGGGTGCGCGTCCTGCAGGAGGCGTTCCGCCAGCACGTCGGCATGTCGCCGCTCACCTACCTTCGCCGGCTGCGGCTCGACGGGGTGCACGCCGAGCTGTCCCGCGGCGACCCGTGGCAGGTCAGTGTCAGCGAGGTCGCGTACCGCTGGGGTTTCACCCACCTCGGGCGGTTCGCCGGCGCCTACCGTTCGCGGTACGGCGTGGCCCCGTCGCAGACCCTGCGGGAGCGGCGCTGACGGCGCCCTCCGAAGGCTCTGGGGCTCGGCCGACCTTCTAGAGCTCGACCGGCTGGCCCTTGCCGATGACCACGATGCCGCCGTCGGAGACGGTGTAGAGCTTGCGGTCCCGGTCGAGGTCGACGCCGATCTGCGCGCCCTCCGGGATCACCACGTTCTTGTCGATGATGGCGTTGCGGACGACCGCCCGGCGGCCCACCTGGACCCCCTCCATCAGCACCGACCCGTCGACGTGCGCCCACGAGTTGACCCGCACGTTCGGCGAGATCACCGAGCGCTCCACCAGGGCACCGGAGACCACCACGCCGGGGGAGATCATCGAGTCGATCGCCCGGCCCTGGCGGTCGTCGTAACCGTGCACGAACTTGGCCGGCGGCCAGGAGCCCATGTTCGTGAAGATCGGCCAGTCGTGGTTGTACAGATTGAAGATCGGCAGGGTGGCGATCAGGTCGAGGTGGGCCTCGTAGAACGAGTCGAGCGTGCCCACGTCGCGCCAGTAACCACGGTCGCGCTCGGTGCTGCCCGGCACGTCGTTGTCGCGGAAGTCGTAGACGTTCGCCTCGCCGCGCTCGACAAGCATCGGGATGATGTTGCCGCCCATGTCGTGCTTGCTGTCCGGGTCCTGGGCGTCCTTGCTGACCGCCTCGCACAGCGCCCGGGTGGTGAAGACGTAGTTGCCCATCGACGCGTAGATCTCGTCCGGCGAGTCGGGCAGGCCGTCCACGTCCCTGGGCTTCTCCCGGAACGCGCGGATCTTCCGGCCGTCCGGACCCACGTCGATCACGCCGAACTGGTCGGACATCGACTTGGGCTGGCGGATGCCGGCCACCGTCACCGCGGCACCCGAGGCGATGTGGTCGTCGACCATCTGCTTCGGGTCCATCCGGTAGATGTGGTCGGCGCCGAACACGATGACGTAGTCCGGCATTTCGTCGTTGATCAGGTTGAGACTCTGGTAGATCGCGTCGGCCGAGCCGGCGAACCAGCGCGGCCCGAGCCGCTGCTGAGCCGGTACCGGGGTGACGTAGTTGCCGAGCAGCGTCGACATCCGCCAGGTCTTGGTGATGTGCCGGTCCAGCGAATGGGACTTGTACTGGGTGAGCACGACGATCTTGAGGAAACCGCCGTTCGCCAGATTCGACAGCACGAAGTCGATCATGCGATAGATGCCGCCGAACGGGACGCCGGGCTTGGCCCGGTCCGCCGTCAGGGGCATCAGGCGCTTACCCTCTCCACCGGCCAGAACGATCGCAAGCACCTTGACAGCCATGGAAGGACGCTAACTTTCCGCCAGCCCGAAAGCCAGCCGAAGGGCAAACTCCGGCGCGGTGTGGGGAGGATACTTGATCTCCCGCGGCGGTGCGCCGGGCCCGCCCGGAGGGATTAGGCTGCGCTACGTGGCCGAAACAGGTGGGAAATCGCTTCGTGTCGATCTGATCTCGCGGGAGTACCCGCCGGAGGTGTACGGCGGCGCCGGGGTGCACCTGGAATACCTGACCCGCGATCTGCGAAATCTGGCCGACGTGCGGGTGCACTGCTTCGGGGCGCCGCGGTCCGAGCCGGGCGTGACGGCCTACCCCGAGCCGGCCGAGCTGGCCGGGGCGAACGCGGCACTGCGCACCATGGGCGTCGACCTGGCGATCGCGCACGGCTGCACCGGCACCGACATCGTGCACAGCCACACCTGGTACGCGAACTTCGCCGGGCACACCGCCAAGCTGCTGCACGGCGTGCCGCACGTGGTGACCACGCATAGCCTCGAGCCGTTGCGCCCGTGGAAGGCCGAGCAGCTGGGCGGGGGTTACGCGCTCTCCTCGTTCTGCGAGCGGGTCGCGATCGAGAACGCCGACGCGATCATCGCGGTGTCTGCCGGGATGAAGCGGGACGTGCTGACGGCGTACCCGGCGGTGGATCCCGACAAGGTCCGAGTGGTCTACAACGGCATCGACACCGAGCTCTACCAACCGGACCGCGGCACCGGAGTGATCGAGCGCCTCGGCATCGACCTGTCCCGGCCGAGCGTGGTCTTCGTCGGCCGGATCACCCGGCAGAAGGGCCTGCCCTACCTGATGCGGGCCTGCCACGACCTGCCGCCGGAGGCCCAGATCGTGCTGTTGGCCGGCGCACCGGACACCCCGGAGATCGCCGCCGAGGTCGAGGGCCTGGCGAGCCAGCTGCGCGGCGCCCGCGACGAGCACGGCGTCATCTGGGTGCAGGAGATGCTGCCCAAGCACGAGGTGATCCAGGTGCTCACGCACGCCACGGTCTTCGTCTGCCCGTCGATCTACGAGCCGATGGGCATCGTGAACCTGGAGGCGATGGCCTGCGAGACGGCGGTGGTGGCCACCGCGACCGGCGGCATTCCCGAGGTGGTGGCGGACGGCGAGACCGGCCTGCTGGTGCCGATCGAGCAGGTGTCGGACGGCACCGGCACCCCGGTCGACCCGGACCGGTTCGTCGCCGATCTGGCCGCCACGATGACCCGGCTGATCGAGGACCCGAAGCGCGCCGACGAGATGGGCCGGGCCGGCCGCCGCCGCGCGGTGGAGCACTTCAGCTGGTCGCGGATCGCGGAGGACACCCTCGAGGTCTATCAATCGCTGCGCTGACGCCCGATGATGTCGCGGGCCACCGCGCGGCCGCTGAGCCAGGCGGTCTGCACCCGCGGCCGGCCGAAGGCGTCGCCGCACAGATAGACGTTTCCGTCGAGCGCGAAGGCTCCGGGCTGCGACTGCGGCTGGGCGTACGGCCATCGGATGAGCTCGACAGCCGGCTCGGCCGTGATGCCCAACAGCTCGCCGACCGCCTCGGCCATGACCGGGCCCGATGAGTCGGCGGCCTCCGGCGTCGAGTGCGCAACCAGCACCGGCGCCCGGTCGCCCCGGCGGTCGCCGTCGTCGCAGACCGTCGCCAGCACCAGGTGGTCGTTGACGAAGGCGCCGGCGAAGTCCGGCCACGTCCGCTCCGGGTAGGTCAGGACCGCGGTCAGCACCGGCCGCCAGCGTTGCGCGCGGGCCGCGGGCAGGTCGGCGATCCGCAGCGCCTGCGGACCCGGCATGGCGAGCACCACCGCATCCGCCGCCGCCGGCGGCTCGGTGACCTCTGCGCCGAATGTGACGTCCAGCCCGGTGGCCAGGTCGGCTGCGAGGCTGCGCAGCCCGCCTGGTGCCGCCCAGCGCATCGGGGCGGTGCCGCGCTGCCCGCGGAAGGTGTCGGTCCACGGCCGGCTGAGGCCGTCGATCCGCCAGCTCTGCAACCGCCCGCGGAACGCCGGGTCGTCCGCGGTGAGGTAGGCGGCGCCGACATCGACCGGCCGGCCGGTGCGCCACTCGCTCGCCAGCCGCCCGCCGGGAACGGCCGACCGCTCCAGGACTCGGACCCCGATGCCGGCATCGGCCAGCTCCCGGGCGCATGCCAGGCCGGCGATCCCGGCACCCACTACGACGACGGTCACGCCGAATCACTCTACGGCGGCCGGGTCCGCCGCTTCGGCAAGGCACACTGGGGCCATGCTCCGCCGCCCGCCCGTCCGCGTGACGCTTACCCTCACCGCGATCCTCTTCGCGGTTGCGGTCCTCGGTCTGGGCCTGCTCCGCGCGGCGACCTACCAGGCGCCGCCCGCGGTCGTGGCGTCGGGTCCACCGGCGGTCGGCCCGGCCGTGGGCGCGGCCGGCCGGTGCGGCGCGGTGCCGGCGCGGGCCGCCCGGGAGCTGCGCGGGATGTGGCTGACCACGGTCATGAACATCGACTTCCCGAGCCGGCCGGGCCTGACCCAGGCGCAGGTCAAGGCGGAATACCTGGGCTGGCTCGGCCTCGCCGTGGCGCAGCGGCACAACGCGATCTTCGTGCACGTCCGGCCGAGCGGCGACGCGTTCTGGCCGTCGAAGTTCGCCCCCTGGTCGGAGTGGCTGACCGGCAAGCGGGACGGCCGATCGCCCGGTTGGGACCCGATGCAGTTCATGGTCACCGAAGCGCACGCGCGCAACCTGGAGTTCCACGCCTGGTTCAACCCCTACCGCGGCTCTCAGCCGGGGCCGAGCGGTGCCGGGGCCGACTTCGCGAAGCTCGCGCCCGGCCATCCGCTACTCGCCCACCGGGACTGGGTCATCTCCTACCCGAAGGGCTCGACCGCGCGGCTCTACTTCGATCCGGGCAACCCGGCGGCCCGCAAGTTCGTCGAGGACGCGATGCTCGAGGCGGTCGCCCGGTACGACATCGACGGCGTGCACTTCGACGACTTCTTCTACCCGTACCCGCAGGCCGGCCAGGACTTCCCGGACGGCGCCAGCTATGCGCGGTGGGGCAAGGGGCAGGCCCGCACCCAGTGGCGACGGGACAACGTGGACACCCTCGTCCGCGAGATGGACCAGCGGATCAAGCAGCTCAAGCCGTGGGTGAAGTTCGGGATCAGCCCGTTCGGCATCTGGCGCAATCTCACCAACGACCCGGACGGCTCGGACAGCCACGGCCTGGAGGCGTTCGACGCGATCTACGCCGACACCCGCAAGTGGGTGCAGCAGGGCTGGCTGGACTACATCGTGCCGCAGCTCTACTGGTACATCGGCTTCCGCGACGCCGACTACGCGAAGCTGCTGCCCTGGTGGACGGCGTTGGTGAAGGGCACCGACGTGCAGCTCTGGATCGGGATCGCCGACTACCGGATAGGGGAGAAGGGCGCCTGGAGCGACCCCGCCCAGCTCGACCGCCAGCTCGCGCTCAACGACAAGTACGGCACCCAGGGGCAGGTGCACTTCAGCGCCAAGCAGATCCGCGCCGACCGGCTGGGTGCGGTCACCCGGTACCGCGACCGCCACTACGCCCAACCCGCCCTGGTGCCGGTGATGCCGCAGCTCCCGGCGGCGCCGCCGAGAGCGCCCCGGCTGAGCGCGGCGAAGCGCGGCACCGACGGCGTGCTGCGGTTCGACAGCACGGCCGCCACCGGTGCGCCGGCCGCGAGCTGGGCGCTCTACCGGGTGTCCGGTCAGGCCGCGACGCTTGTCGGCACCGGCCGCACGGGCAGCCAGCCAGCCGACCCGGCGCCGCCCGCGGGCAGCGCCACCTACTGCCTCAGCGGGCTCGACCGCTCGGGCAACGAGGGCCCGCTCAGCGACCCGCTGGTGCTTTAGAGGACCTTGCCGTCGGTCACTTCCAGGTGCCGGGTGGTCGCCACCGCCTCGAGCATCCGGCGGTCGTGGGTGACCAGCAGAAGAGTTCCGGTGTACGACCCGAGGGCCGACTCCAGCTGCTCGATGGCCGGCAGGTCCAGGTGGTTGGTCGGCTCGTCGAGCACCAGCAGGTTGACCCCGCGGGCCTGCAGCAGCGCCAGTGCCGCCCGGGTGCGCTCGCCGGGTGACAGCGTCGCGGCCGGGCGCGGCACGTGCCCCGCCTTCAGCCCGAATTTGGCCAGCAGCGTGCGCACGTCGGCGTCGGCGAGCTCGGGCACCGCCGCGCCGAAGGCGGCCGCCAGCGGCTGGTCGCCGAGGAACAGAGCGCGGGCCTGGTCGACCTCGCCGACCAGCACGCCGGCGCCGAGGCTCGCGGTGCCCGACTCGAGCGGCAACCGGCCGAGCAGCGCCGCCAGCAGGGTCGACTTGCCGGAGCCGTTCGCACCGGTGATGGCGACCCGGTCGGCCCAGTCGATCTGCAGGGTGACCGGCCCGAGCACGAAGTCGCCCCGGCGCACCACCGCGTCGCGCAGGGTGGCCACCACCGCGCCGGCCCGGGGCGCGGCGGCGATCTCCATCCGCAGCTCCCACTCCTTGCGGGGCTCGTCGACCGCGTCCAGCCGCTCGATCATCTTTTCCGTCTGGCGGGCCTTGGCCGCCTGCTTCTCGGAGGTCTCACCACGGAAGTGCTTGACGTGCTTGTCCGGGTCGGTGGCTTTGCGGCGCGCGTTCCGCACGCCCTTCTCCATCCA
>DASWMR010000421.1:0-2446 GCA_036399635.1 Actinoplanes sp.
ATGATCGACCGCCTGGTCCTGCAGGATCTGGTCGTGCGCGCGGAGGATCCGCACGATCGGCGAGTGCGCCGGATCATGCTGTCGCGGAAGGGATCCACGTTCATCGCCAGCATCTTCAACGCCGGCCAGGAAAAGCTGCGCGCGCTTCGCAGCCGGCTCTCAGACGACGATCTCGCGAGCGTGGCCCGGGCGTCGGAGCTGCTGGCCAAGGCCGCCGACGAGGAACGTGGCGCCGCTTAGCTAGGCGAGCCCGAGCTCGCGGGCCGCGACCAGCACGTCGTTCTGGATCGTGGTGGGCGACGGAGCCGTCGAGATGGCCCACTCGGGGTCCTTCAGGCCGTGCCCGGTCACCGTGCACACCACGGTGGCCCCGGACGGCACCTTGCCCGCCTGCGCCTGCTGCAACAGGCCCGCCACGCTCGCCGCGCTGGCCAGCTCGACGAAGACACCGACCTCGCGGGCCAGCAACCGGTAGGCGGTGAGGATCTCCCGGTCGGTGACCGCGGCGATCAGGCCACCCGAGGTGTCGCGGGCGTCCAGCGCCTTGGTCCAGCTCGCCGGGTTGCCGATCCGGATCGCGGTGGCGATCGTCGACGGGTCGTCGACCACCTTGCCGGTCACGATCGGGGCGGCACCGGAGGCCTGAAAGCCGTACATCCGGGGCAGCCGGGTGCTGTTACCGGCTGCCTTGTCCTCCTGGTAGCCCATCCAGTAGGCCGAGATGTTGCCGGCGTTCCCGACCGGCAGGCAGTGGATGTCGGGCGCGTCGCCGAGCGCCTCGACGATTTCGAAGGCGGCGGTCTTCTGCCCGTGCAGGCGGAAGATGTTCACCGAGTTGACCAGCGACACCGGGAAGTCCTGGGACAGCTTCGAGGCGAGCGCGAGGCAGTCGTCGAAGTTGCCGTTGACCTGCAGCAGCTTGGCGCCGTGCACCAGCGCCTGGGCCAGTTTGCCCAGCGCGATCTTGCCCTGCGGCACGAGCACCGCGCAGGTGAGACCGGCCCGGGCCGCGTACGCCGCGGCGGAGGCACTGGTGTTGCCGGTCGAGGCGCAGATGATCGCCTTCGACCCCTCTTCGACCGCCTTGGAGACGGCCATGGTCATGCCGCGGTCCTTGAACGAGCCGGTCGGGTTGGCGCCCTCCACCTTGAGGTAGACGTCGGCACCGACCCGCTGGGAGAGCACCGGCGCCGGCACGAGCGGCGTGTTGCCCTCGTGCAGCGAGACCACCGGGGTGGCGGCGGTGACCGGCAGACGGTCCCGGTACGCCTCGATGAGTCCCCGATACATGGTCGTCCCCCTTTGGGTTGATGGCGGTCTCAGCGTGCCGCAAGTCGCGAAACCTGGGACCGAATGTCCATTAGTCGGGACGGTGGCAGACGGCCTCGACGTTGTTGCCGTCCGGGTCACGGACGAACGCGCCGTAATAGAGCTCGTGGTACTCCTCGTGGATCCGCGGCTCGTGCAGCACCTCGGCCCCGAACGAGACCGCCGCCTGGTAGAACGCGTCGACCTGCACCCGGGTTCCGGCGGCGAAGGCGATGTGCGACTCGCGGAAGCCCTCGCCCTCGCTGAGCTCACCGATCCAGAAGATCGGGTGATCGATGCCGTACCCGATCGCCACCTTGACGTCCATCAGCCGGGTGCCGCCGAGCGGCGCGAGCACCGCGTCGTAGAAGGCCGCGCTCGCGGCCAGATCGGAACATTGGAAACCCACGTGGTCGAGCACAGCTCAGACCCCTCCCTCGACGCGCAGCACACTCGCGATGGACCGAACGATGTCCAGATGCGACAACGCCTCGACGGTAGCGGCCAGATTGGCGTCCGGTGCGCCGTGGGTCACGATGACCAGCTTCGCGTCCTGGTCGCGACCGGACTGCCGGACCGTGGCGATGGAGACCTCGTGGTTGGCGAACACGCCCGCCACGGTGGCCAGCACACCCTGGCGGTCGGCCACGTCCAGGCTGATGTGATAGCGGGTCACCGCCTCGCCGATCGGCCGGATCGGTAGGTGGGCGTAGCTGCTCTCGCTCGGCGCGCGGGTGCCGGAGAGCCGGTTGCGGGCGGCCGCCACGATGTCGCCGAGCACCGCGCTGGCGGTCGGCGTGCCGCCGGCGCCCCGGCCGTAGAACATCAGCTGGCCGGCCGCCTCGGCCTCGACGAAGACGGCGTTGAACGCGTCACCCACGCCGGCAAGCGGGTGGCTGCGCGGGATCATTGCCGGGTGCACCCGGACGCTGATCGACTCGGCACCCGCCGAGTCGGGGCCGCGCTCGGCGATGCACAACAGCTTGATCGTGCAGCCCATCTCCGTCGCGCTGGCCATGTCGCCGGCGGTGACCCCGGTCATCCCCTCGCGGAAGACGTCCGCGGCGGTGACCCGGGTGTGGAACGCCAGCGAGGCGAGGATGGCGGCCTTGGCGGCGGCGTCGAAGCCCTCGACGTC
>DASWMR010000422.1:0-1986 GCA_036399635.1 Actinoplanes sp.
GGACGAGCGCGCGCCAGGGCGGATGGCGGGACGCGCTGGACGAGGCGGGTGCCGGCGTGCCGGAGGTGGTGGCGGCCGGGTGGGACATCCGGTCGGCCTACCTGGCGGGGCGCCGGCTGGCCGACGATCCGGCGGTCACCGCGATCCTGTGCGGTAACGACGACACGGCTCTCGCGGTGCGCCGGGCACTGCACGAGGCCGGCCGGGCGGTGCCGGGCGAGGTGAGCATCGTCGGGTTCGACGACGTGCCGGGTGCGGCGTACTGGACGCCGGCCCTGACGACGGTGCGGATGGATTTCGCCGCGCTGGGCCGGGCGTGTGTGCATGCTCTGGCGGGTGACGGCGCGGCGGGCGACGCCGACACGGCACCCCACCTGGTGGTACGCGAGTCGACCGCGCCGCCGCCCGCAACAGCTGAGTAACAAAGCCGTAACGGAGTCTTCCCACCCTCCTATGTGACCGGTCACACTCGGCCCTGTCAATGTGACCGGTCACCGGAGGGAACAGCGATGAGAGGGATCGGTAGAAGTGTTCTGGTCGGCACAATCCTGGCGGTCACGATGACGGTTCCGGCAATCGCCGCCGCCTCCCAGCTGGTGGTGGACCTCGGCACGAGCACCGGCGCGCTGCGCTACGGCGCGACCGGGTTCCTCTACGGGCTCGGCGACGAGGGCATCCCGAACGAAACCATGCTTGCCGCGCTCCGCCCCCAGGTCACCGCGCAGAAGGCACCGGACGGCCTGCAGCACCCCAACGGCGACGCGCTGAAGATCGCGCCAATGTTCAAGCGGGCCGGTGGCCGCGACATTCAGATCTACATGCAGGACATCTACCAGCAGTGGCCGTACGAGAACCTCGGCCTCGCCGACTATCTGGCCAAGGTGGACACGATGACCCGCAAGGTGGTCGCCGATCCCTACCGCAGCTCGTACGTCTACGTCCCGTTCAACGAGCCCGACCAGATCTGGTACGCCGGGAACCTCGCCGGGCTGCTGAGCGACTGGAAGTCGGTGTACCAGCGGATCCGGTCGATCGATCCGACCGCGCGCATCGCCGGACCGGGCTTCGCCAACTACCGCTCGGCCGATCTGCGGACGTTCCTGACCTACGCGCGGGACAACGGCGTGCTGCCCGACGTCACCGCCTGGCACGAGCTCGGCGACGATTTCTACTCCAGCTGGCAGGCGCACTACGACGACTACCGGGCGATCGAGACCAGCCTGGGTGTCCCAGCCCGACCGATCACCATCAACGAGTACGGGCGGATCACCGGCGACCTCGGCGTACCGGGCAACCTGGTGCAGTTCGTGGCGAAGTTCGAGGCGAGCAAGGTGGACGGCTGCCTGGCGTACTGGACCACGGCGGGCGGGCTCAACGACCTCGTGACGCGCAACAACGAAGCGACCGGCGGCTGGTGGCTCTACAAGTGGTACGGCGAGCTGACCGGTGACACGGTCGCCGTCACCCCGCCGTCGCCGGGCGGATCACTGCAGGCGGTGGCCGCGCTCGACACCAGCCGCAAGCAGGCGCGGGTGATCCTCGGTGGCAACGATCCGGCGTCCGGCACCTACGACACGAACGTCGTGGTGAAGGGCGCCGCCTCGTTCGGCAGCACGGCGCACGCGACGGTCTGGGGCGTGGACACCTCAGGCCTCAATCCGTCCCCCGGCCCGTACGTCGTCTCCGAAGGTGATTTTGCGATCTCCGATGGGCAGCTCACCGTGCCGCTGACCGGCCTCAAGGGCACCTCGGCCTACCAGATCATCCTTACCCCGAACACGGACGCCACCGTGGCGACGGCCAATCGCTACGAGGCCGAGTACGCGCGTCTCGGCGGAACGGCCCAGGTCATGTACGGGACCAACACCGGTTACTCGGGCACCTCCTTCGTGGCGGGTTACAGCGCCAGCACGACCGCGAGCACCAAGTTCGTGGTGACGGTGCCGGCCGACGGCTACTACAACCTGAGCCTGCGGTACGCCGCCG
>DASWMR010000423.1:0-13721 GCA_036399635.1 Actinoplanes sp.
TGCCGCCGAGCTCGCGGCTGCGGGGAAGTGACTTAAATGGCTATCTGGCTCACCAAGGACTCCAAGGTCATCGTGCAGGGCATGACCGGCTCGGAAGGCTCCAAGCACACCCGGCGGATGCTGGCCGCGGGCAGCCACGTCGTCGGCGGGGTGAATCCGCGCAAGGCTGGCACGACCGTCGACTTCGACGGCACCTCGCTGCCGGTGTTCGCGTCGGTCGGCGAGGCGATCAAGGAGACCGGCGCCGACGTGTCGGTCATCTTCGTCCCGCCGGCGTTCACCAAGGCCGCGGTGCTCGAGGCGATCGACGCCGAAATCCCGCTCGCCGTGGTGATCACCGAGGGCGTACCGGTGCAGGACTCGGCGGCCTTCTGGGCGTACAACATCGAGCAGGGACAGAAGACCCGGATCATCGGGCCGAACTGCCCCGGCATCGCGTCGCCCGGCGCGTCCAACGCGGGCATCATCCCGGCCGACATCACCCCGGCCGGGCGCATTGGCCTGGTCAGCAAGAGCGGCACGCTGACCTACCAGCTCATGTACGAACTGCGGGACATCGGCTTCTCGACTGCGGTCGGTATCGGCGGTGACCCGATCATCGGGACCACCCATATCGACGCGCTGAAGGCCTTCCAGGACGACCCGGAGACCGACGCGATCGTCATGATCGGTGAGATCGGCGGCGACGCCGAGGAGCGGGCCGCCGAGTTCATCAAGGCGAACGTCACCAAGCCGGTGGTCGGCTACATTGCCGGCTTCACCGCCCCGCCGGGCAAGACGATGGGGCACGCCGGTGCGATCATCTCCGGCTCCGCGGGCACCGCGGACGCGAAGAAGGAGGCCCTCGAGGCCGCCGGGGTCAAGGTCGGAAAGACGCCGAGCGAGACCGCGCGGCTCATGCGCGAGGTCATGAGCTGACCTTGGTACGCCTCGCGGCGCGCCGCTGGTCGAGTCGGAACGACCCGATTGGCGGCGCGCCGTGGTATCTGCATCGCCGTGCGGCCGTCGTCGTGGAAAAGTAGTCCGCGATGCCGACCACACCAGACAGTCCCGACGGCTCGGACGACCCGTTCGCGGTCGCCGAGGCGGCGCACGTCACCACCGGCGAAGTGCTGCCGGCGCCAGACGAGCCGACCGCGCGCCCGACGGAGCCGGTGGGTCGCCCGACGGAGCCGGTGGGTTGCCCGACGGAGCCGCGCGACCGCCCAACCGAGCCGGTGGGTCGTCGGACCGGGCCAGTGGGGCGTCCGACTGGGCCGGCCGGCCGCCCGACGGAACCTCCCGGCCGCCCGCCGGAAGCGGCCGCTCGCCCGCCGGAACCTCCTGGCCGCCCGACGGAAGCGGCCGCCCGGCCGACGGAAACGGTGGGTCGATCGACTGGGCTGGTGGGGGCGGCTACCGAGGCCATCACGGTGCGACCGGCGGTGCCGGAGGGTGACTCCGCCGACCCGGCGGAGCGGCGCACCGTCCTCGTCGATGATCGGCTGCTCGGCAGCCGGGAGACGGTGAAGGTGCCCAGGCAGCGCCGCCCTGCCGATCGCGGCGGGCGGGCCCCGCTGCCGGTCGCGGCCGGCTTCGCCATGCTGTGGGCGGCAGTCCTGTCGTACGTGCCGGTGGCCGCCGTGATCGCTCTGGCCCGCACCTTCGAGAATGAGGGTGGGCTGCCCGGCGCCGCGCACGCCGGACTGCTCGGCTGGCTGCTCGGGCACGGTGTGCCGATCGGCACTTCGAGCGGCTCGCTCGGTCTCACCCCTCTGCTGGTCACCATGCTGATCGTCTGGCGGCTGGACCGGGCCGGCGTGCACGTCAGCCGGGCTATCCGGGTGCGCCGCACCGGCTCGTTCGGCGACGCGCTGCTTGTCGCGTTCGCGATCGGGCTGGGCTATTCGCTGCTCGGGTCGCTGGCCGCGCTGGTGGCCGACCGGCCGGGCGCCGAGGTGACGCCGGGCCGGGCCGCGATCCACTTCTTCGTGCTGGGAGTGGCGGGGGCGCTGGTTGGTTCGGTCCGCGCGACCGACGCGGTGAGCACGATCGCCCGCTGGCTGCCCGCGGCGCTGCGGCACGGCATCCGCGCCGGCCTGGTCGCCACGCTCTTCATCCTGGCGGCCGGTGCCGGAGTCACCGGGCTGTCGGTGGCGATCAACGGCGGGCAGGCCGCCGAAACGATCTCCGCCTACCGCACCGGAGTGGCTGGACAGGTCGGGATCACCCTGGTCAGCCTGGCCTTCGGGGTGAACGGCGTGGTCTGGACCGCGGCGTACCTCCTGGGTCCGGGCTTTGCGCTCGGCACCGGCTCGGTGGTGCGGCTGACCGAGGTCACGGTCGGCCCACTGCCCACCCTGCCGCTGCTCGCCGGGCTGCCGAACGGACCGATGGGCGCGACCGCTGCGCTGCTCCTCGCCCTGCCGGTGCTGGGCGGAATGGCCGCCGGCTGGCTACTCACCCGCCGATTGACCCGGGCGGCGGCGAACGCCGTTTCCCGGGCGGCGACGAACGCCGCTTCTCGGCCGACGGCGAACGCCGCTTCGCGGCCAGCCGCGGATGCCGCGGCCGCGGCCGATGTCGGGTCGCCGGTGGGCGCGGATGGCGGCCGACCGAAGCGGCCGGCCCAGCCGGCCGTGCCGCCATGGTCTCTGGTGCTCGGCGGAGGGCTGCTCGCCGGTCCGGCCGCCGGCCTCACTCTCGGTCTGTTGAGCCAGCTCTCCGGTGGGCCGCTCGGCGACGGCCGGATGGCCACGATCGGCCCCGATCCGTGGCAGGTGGGTCTGGTCGCTGCGGCCCTGGTCGGCGTGTCGGCCGTGCTGGGCGCCGTCGCGGCCCGCGCGTTCCGCCCCAACCCCAAGGGCTGAAGAGCTCCACCGCCGAGGGCTGGCTCCACCGCCGAGGGCTCGCTGGGGCCCACCGCGAGTGGTGCGTATAGGTGAGCAGAGCAAGGGCTGGGCGTCAGCGCGGAGGCTCGCAGCGGCCCACCGCGAGTGGTGCGTATAGGTGAGCAGAGCAAGGGCTGGGCGTCAGCGCGGAGGGCCGGACCGCTGCGACGCCGAAGGCTGGATCGGGGGCGGCCCGGGTCGGCGGTGTTCACCTGGCCCGGGCCGGTCGCTTACCCCGTTCGTCAGGTGGTGGTGTTGCTGTTGACCCACTGCTCCCAGTCGATCGACTTGGAGACGACGGTCAGGATCAGCATGGCGATGCCCAGCACGATGCCGACCGCGGAGCAGATCACACCGGCCATTGCCTGGCTGCGGTTGCTGGCCAGCCCGGTGCTCGCCTTCTTCAGGCCCAGCCAACCGAACACCAGGCCGACGATGCCGACCGGAATGCCCAGGTAGGGGCAGCAGGCGGCCGGGATCGAGATGATCCCGAGAATCATGCCGACCAGGCCCTGCGTGTTCTGTCCACCGGGCGGCGGGCCGTACGGCTCGCCTTGCGGTGGGCCGTAGTACGGCGGCGGCGGCGGGGGAGTGGTCACGTACTCGTCCTCCCAAAAAGGCCACAAAAGCGGCGAGTGATCGAGTTCAGTAAGGACCGGCAGCGTAACGCATGAACAGGCATTCCGGTGCCCGGAAATGACCCGTTGACGGCCGTCCCGGGCCGCGACGATAGGGTGCTCGGGTGACCGACCCCGCGCCCGCCCGCCTGGTCGTCCTCGTCTCCGGTTCGGGCAGCAATCTGCAGGCTCTGCTGGACGCCTGCGCCGACCCCGCCTACGGCGCGCAGGTCGTCGCGGTCGGTGCCGATCGGGACGGCATCGCCGGCCTCGACCGCGCAACCGCCGCCGGCATCGCGACCTTCGTCGACGTGGTCAAGGCGTACGAGACGCGCGACGACTGGGACGCCGCCCTCACCGCCCATGTTGCCGAGCACAAGCCCGACCTGGTCATCTCGGCCGGCTTCCTCAAGCTGGTGGGGCCGGCCTTCCTGGCCGCGTTCGGCGACCGCTACATCAACACGCACAACGCCCTGCTGCCAGCCTTTCCCGGCATCCACGGGCCGCGTGACGCGCTCGCCTACGGCGTCAAGATTGCCGGGGCCACCCTCTTCTTCGTCGACGCCGGCGTCGACACCGGACCGATCATCGCCCAGGTCAGCGTGCCGGTGCTCGATGACGACTCCGAGGAGACGCTGACCGAGCGGATCAAGGTGGCCGAGCGCGCCCAACTGGTCGACTTCGTCGGCCGCCTGGTTCGCCAGGGCTGGACCATTCAGGACAGAAAGGTACGCATACCGTGAGCTCCGAGGACGCGCGTCGCCCGATCAAGCGGGCGCTGCTCAGCGTGTACGACAAGACCGGCCTCGTCGAGCTCGCCAAGGCGCTCGCCGCCGCCGGCGTGGAGATCGTCTCCACCGGGTCGACCGCGTCGACTGTCGAGGCGGCCGGCGTGCCGGTCACCCGGGTCGAGGAACTGACCGGCTTTCCCGAGTGCCTGGACGGGCGGGTCAAGACGCTGCACCCGCGGGTGCACGCCGGCCTGCTCGCCGACCTGCGCCTGCCGGCCCACGAGCAGCAGCTCGCCGACCTGGAGATCCAGCCGTTCGACCTGCTCGTCAGCAACCTCTACCCGTTCACCGAGACGGCGGCTTCCGGGGCGAGCGTGGACGAGTGTGTCGAGCAGATCGACATCGGCGGGCCGGCGATGGTGCGGGCCGCGGCCAAGAATCACCCCTCGGTTGCGGTTGTCACGGCCGTGGCGGCGTACCCGCTGGTGTTGGAGGCACTCGGAGCCGGCGGTTTCACGCTGACGCAGCGTAAGTTGCTCGCCGCTCGCGCTTTCGCCGACATCGCCGAGTACGACATCGCGGTGGCGAACTGGTGCGCGACGACGCTGGCAGCCAGTGAATGGCCCGAGTTCGCCGGGCTCGGCCTGCGCCGGGAGAACGCGCTGCGCTACGGGGAGAACCCGCATCAGCAGGCCGCGCTCTACGTCGACCCGAACGCGCCGGCCGGGCTCGCCCAGGCCGAGCAGCTGCACGGCAAGGAAATGTCCTACAACAACTACGTCGACGCGGACGCCGCCTGGCGCAGCGCGAACGACTTCCCCGAGCCGTGCGTGGCGGTCATCAAGCACGCCAACCCGTGCGGCATTGCGGTCGGCGCGGACGTGGCCGAGGCGCACCGCAAGGCGCACGCCTGTGACCCGGTTTCCGCGTTCGGCGGCGTGATCGCGGTCAACCGCGAGGTCACCGCGGAGCTCGCCGGCCAGGTCGCGGAGATCTTCACCGAGGTGATCGTCGCACCGTCCTACGCGGACGAGGCGCTCGAGCTGCTGCGCGAGAAGAAGAATCTGCGGGTCCTGGTCGCCCCGGCCTGGAACCCGCCACCCGCCGAGGTCAAGCAGGTCGGCGGCGGTGTGCTGGTGCAGATCGCCGACCGGATCGACGCACCCGGCGACGACCCGGCGAGTTGGACGCTGGCCACCGGCGCGCCGGCCTCGGCCGAGCAGCTCGCCGACCTGGCGTTCGCCTGGCGGGCGATCCGCGGCGTGAAGAGCAACGCGATCCTGCTGGCGCACGGCGGTGCCACGGTCGGCATCGGGATGGGCCAGGTCAACCGGGTCGACTCGGCGAAGCTGGCGGTGGACCGGGCCGGTGCCGAGCGGGCCCGGGGCAGTGTGGGTGCGTCGGATGCCTACTTCCCGTTCCCGGACGGCCTCGAGGTGCTGATCGCGGCCGGGGTCACCGCGGTGGTGCAGCCCGGCGGCTCGATCCGGGACCACCTGGTGATCGAAGCGGCCGAGAAGGCCGGCCTGGCCGTCTACTTCACCGGCACCCGACACTTCTACCACTGACGCCCACGTGACACGCCTCGTTCAGGACGAGACCTTCCGGAGCACCGACTGGGCCCTGGAGGAGGTCGCGCACGTTCGGTACGAGGACTGCGCCTTCCACGAGGTCGACTGGTCGGAGGCACAGCTCACCGGCTGTGTGTTCACCCACTGCACGTTCGGCAACGTCCGGTTCAACGCGAGCGTCCTCACCCGGGTGGCGATCCTGCAGTCGACGCTGCAGCGGTGCTCGTTCTTCGACGCCACGCTGACCGACTGCAAGCTCACCGGCAGCCAGTTCCTCGACTGCGGGCTGCGGCCGATGACGGTGGACGGCGGGGACTGGGGGTTCGTGTCGCTGCGGGGGCAGAATTTGACCGCGGCCAAGCTCGGCGGCCTACGGTTGCGGGAGGCCGACCTGACCGGGACCAACCTGACCCGGGCCGACCTGCGGGCAGCCGACCTGTCCGGCGCGCGGCTCGGCGAGGCCGTGCTGAAGGGCGCCGACCTGCGCGGTGCCGACCTCGGTGGGGTGCAGTTGCGCGGTGTCGACCTCAGCGGCGCGAAGATCGATCTAGCTCAGGCGGCGCTGTTCGCGGCCGCCTACGGCGCCATAGTTTCTGGATAAGAGGGGCTTGTAGTGACGGCACGGATCCTGGATGGCAAGGCTGCCGCGGCGGCGGTCAAGGACGACCTGCGGGAGCGGGTCAAGGCGCTCGGCGAGCGTGGCATCGTGCCCGGCCTCGGCACGATCCTGGTGGGCGACGATCCCGGCTCGCACGCCTACGTCGAGGGCAAGCACCGCGACTGCGCCGAGGTGGGCATTGCGTCGATTCGCCGCGACCTGCCGGCCGATGCGACGCAGGAACACGTCGAGGCGGTGATCGCCGAGCTGAACACCGACGTCGCCTGCCACGGCTACATCGTCCAGCTGCCGCTGCCCAAGCACCTGGACACCGGCCGGATTCTCGAGCTGATCGACCCCGACAAGGACGCCGACGGCCTGCACCCGGTCAACCTGGGCCGGCTGGTCCTCGGCTTCGACGGTCCGCTGCCGTGCACCCCGCGCGGCATCGTGCACCTGCTGCGGCGCGGCGGCGTCGAGCTGGCCGGCGCTGAGGTCGTCGTGGTCGGCCGCGGCACCACCGTGGGCCGCCCGCTCGGGCTGCTGCTGACCCGTCGCGCGGAGAACGCGACCGTGACGCTGTGCCACACCGGCACCCGCGACCTCGCGAAGCACACCCGCGCGGCCGACATTGTGGTCGCCGCGGTCGGCGTGCCCGGCCTGATCAAAGCGGACATGGTCCAGGACGGCGCCACCGTGGTGGATGTCGGCATCACCCGGGTAGTAGGGGAGGACGGCAAGGGCCGCTACACCGGCGACGTCGACCCTTCGGTACGCGAAGTGGCCGGCGCCGTGGTGCCGGTGCCCGGCGGGGTCGGCCCGATGACCCGGGCGATGTTGTTGACCAACGTGGTCGAGCGCGCGGAGTGGCTAACCTCGCGTTGAGTGGACCGGCCGGTAATACGGTGGTAACCGACTGATACGGTCGCGAAAATTCGTCCCGGAGACTGGGAGTGAGAGCAATGGGCAAGAAGGTAGCGGTCGTAGGGGCCGGTTTCTACGGTTCGACGACCGCGCAGCGCCTGGCCGAGTACGACATCTTCGACACCGTGGTGCTCACCGACATCATCGATGGCAAGCCGGCGGGCCTGGCGCTCGACATCAACCAGTCCCGGCCGATCGAGGGCTTCGAGACCACCGTCGTCGGCGCCACCACCGGCCCGAACGGCGAGGGCTATGAGGCAATCGAGGGCTCGGACGTCGTCGTGGTCACCGCCGGTCTGCCGCGCAAGCCGGGCATGAGCCGGATGGACCTGCTCGAGGTCAACGCGAAGATCGTCCGCCAGGTCGCCGAGAACATCGCGAAGTACGCGCCGAACGCCGTGGTCATCGTGGTCTCCAACCCGGTCGACGAGATGACCGCGCTCACCCAGCTCGCCACCCAGTTCCCGAAGAACCGGGTGTTCGGCCAGGCCGGCGTGCTCGACACGGCCCGCTTCACCAACTCGATCGCGGAGACCCTCGCGGTGCCGGTGAAGAGCGTGAAGGCGCTCACCCTCGGCTCGCACGGCGACACCATGGTCCCGGTCCCGTCGCGGTGCACGGTCGACGGCAAGCCGCTGTCCGACCTGCTGCCGGCCGAGAAGATCGAGGAGCTCGTCGTCCGCACCCGCAACGGCGGCGCCGAGGTGGTCGCGCTGCTGAAGACCGGTTCGGCTTACTACGCCCCGTCGGCCGCCGCGGCCCGGATGGCGAAGGCCGTGATCGAGGACTCCGGCGAGGTCCTGCCGGTGTGCGCCTGGGTCGACGGCGAGTACGGCATCTCCGGCGTCTACCTGGGTGTCGAGGCGCAGATCGGCGCCGCGGGCATCAAGAAGGTCGTCGAGGACAAGCTCACCGACACCGAGGTGGCCGGCCTGAAGGAGGCCGCCGAGGCGGTCCGCGCCAAGCAGGCGGACGTCGCGGGTCTCTGATCCTGCTGTCCGGAAAAGACCGAGGCCATCCGGCCTCGGTCTTTTCGTTATTCGAGTGGGGTGGCGACGATCAGCAGGGCCACGTCGTCCTCCCAGCCGACGGTGCCGGTGTGTTCGATCAGCAGGTCGGCCAGCCGGCCCGGTTCGGTTCCGGCGTGCCGGCGCAGCAGATCGTGCAGGCGGGCCATGCCGTCGTCGATGGTGGCCGCCCGGGTCTCGATCAGGCCGTCGGTGTGCAGCAACAGGGTGCTGCCCGGCGGCACGTGACAGGCGTGGTTGCGTCGCGGGATGCGCGGGCCGGCGCCGAGCAGCGGGTCGCGGCCGTGCAGGACGGTTACCTGGCCGTCGGGTAGCACCAGGGACGGCGGTGGGTGGCCGGCGTTCGCCCAGGTCAGGGTGTGCCCGCCGAGGGGAGCCGGGTCGAGGTAGGCGACCACGAGCGTGGTGAGGACCAGGTGGCCCAGCGTCCGGCTGGTGTGTTCCAGCCGACGGAGCAGGGCAGACGGCGGTTCGTGCCGGTCGATCAGCAGGGTGCGCAGCATGCTCCGGTACTGGCTCATCGCCGCGGCGGCGGAGATGCTGTGCCCGGCCACGTCGCCGATCACCAGGGCCAGGCGCCCGCCGTCGAGGGTCATCGCGTCGTACCAGTCGCCGCCGACGTGGTCCTCGTGGTGTGCCGGCACATAGCTGGCCGCCATGGTCAGCCGCTCGTGCGTGGGCAGCGGACTCAGCAGCGCCTTCTGCATGGTCGCGGCCGCGGTGCGTCGGTCGTCGAGCAGAGCGACCCGGGACAGGGCCTGGGTGACGTAACCGGCCAGCGCGGCGAGGATGGTCTGCTCGCCGTCGCCGACCGCGTACGGCTCCTTCCACACGAAGGTCAGCGCTCCGACCGGCCCGGAGTCAGCGCCGAGCGGCATGCTCGCCGCGGACTGCCACCCCATCTCGTGAAAGGTGGCCAGGGCGTCCGGTGTGTGCGCCTGCACCGCCGGCAGGTCCGGGAGCAGCACCAGGCGGCCGTTGCGGGCAGCCAGCGCGGAGGGGGTGGACCGGCCGGTGCGGTAGCGCGCCCACCGGTCGGCGACCGCGGCCGGCAGCAGACCGCGCGACGCCAGCGACACGTACTCGGCACCGTCGAGCACCGACACCCCGACGTACGCCGGGTCGAGCGTGCCGGTGACCAGGTCGCGCACCCGGTCGACGATCTCCTCCAGGCTGCTCGTCGCGGCGAGCGTGGTGCTCGCCCGCAGCAGCAGCTGGCTGCGGTCGAAGGCGGCCTCCGCCAGGTGCTGCCGGGCTCGGGCCCGGTCCTCCTCCCGTTCCGCGTGGTAGGTGGCGATCCGCAGACGCAGGCTTTCCGAGCAGGTGGCCGCCAGATCGGCGAGGAGGGTCAGTTCGGCGGCGGTCCACTGGTGGGGTTCCTCGTCGATCGCGCAGAGCGAGCCGAGGACGTGCCCGTGCGCGTCGGTCAGCGGCATGCCGGCGTAGCCGATCACCCCGAGGTCGTCGATCGCCAGGTTGCCGAGCACCCGCGGGTCGGTGCGGGCATCCACGACGATCAGCGGCTCGGCACTGGCGACCACGTGCTGGCAGAAGGAGTGCGACAGCGGGGTCTGCCGCTCGGAGTCCCACGGATCGGCGAGCCCGCAGGCACCCGGGAAGAACTGCCGGTCGCTTCCGACCAGCGACACCAGGGCCACCGGCACGTCGAGCACGGTACGCACCATGGCCGCGAACCGATCGAAGGCGGGATCGGCCACCGCACTCAGCTCGGTGCGCAGCAGCACCTCTATACGGGACGGATCGGACAACGCGGGATGCTGATGGTCGGGGGTTGGCTCTGTCACGCCGTCCCCCCAACCGCGCTCCTCACCACGGTGGCCGTACATACCCGCACATGCGGCCATTATGACCACGGGTATGTCTCGGTGTGGTAGCGGCCGATCGGTTCCGGCGGTGGGCCGAGCGTGAGACCCGGATAACGCCGGGGTCGGGCGGCGCGCCGCAACCGGTGGGCAGTACGCTCGTACTGCTGAGGACGTTTTCGGGAGAGGAGCGCCGGCCGATGGCGAAAATCAAGGTGACTAACCCGGTCGTGGAGCTCGACGGCGACGAGATGACCCGGATCATCTGGAAGCAGATCCGGGAGCAGCTGATCCTGCCCTACCTCGATGTCCCGCTCGAGTACTACGACCTGTCGATCCAGTACCGCGACGAGACCGACGACCAGGTCACGGTCGACGCGGCGAACGCGATCAAGCAGCACGGCGTCGGCGTCAAGTGCGCGACGATCACCCCGGACGAGGCCCGCGTCGAGGAGTTCGGCCTGAAGAAGATGTGGCGGTCGCCCAACGGCACCATCCGCAACATCCTCGGCGGCGTCGTCTTCCGCGAGCCGATCATCATGTCCAACGTGCCGCGGCTGGTGCCGGGCTGGACCAAGCCGATCATCATCGGCCGGCACGCCCACGGCGACCAGTACAAGGCCACCGACTTCGTGGTGCCGGGCGCGGGCAAGCTGACCGTGACGTTCACCCCCGAGGACGGCTCCGCGCCGATGGAGTTCCACGTCGCCGACTACCCGGGCGGCGGCGTCGCGATGGCGATGTACAACTACGACGAGTCGATCCGTGACTTCGCGCGGGCCTCGTTCCGGTACGGCTTGGCTCGCAACTACCCGGTCTACCTGTCGACGAAGAACACGATCCTGAAGGCGTACGACGGCCGTTTCAAGGATCTGTTCGCCGAGATCTTCGAGACCGAGTTCGCCGAGGAGTTCAAGGCGGCCGGCCTGACCTACGAGCACCGCCTGATCGACGACATGGTCGCCGCCGCGATGAAGTGGGAGGGCGGTTATGTCTGGGCGTGCAAGAACTACGACGGTGACGTGCAGTCCGACACCGTCGCGCAGGGCTTCGGCTCGCTCGGCCTGATGACCTCGGTGCTGATGACGCCGGACGGTAAGACCGTCGAGGCAGAGGCGGCGCACGGCACGGTCACCCGGCACTACCGGCAGTGGCAGAAGGGCGAGAAGACCTCGACCAACCCGATCGCCTCGATCTTCGCCTGGACCGGCGGTCTGAAGCACCGCGGCCTGCTGGACGGGACTCCGGCGGTGACCGAGTTCGCCGAGACGCTGGAGCGGGTCTGCGTGCAGACTGTCGAGAGTGGCCAGATGACCAAGGACCTGGCGCTGCTCATCGCCCGCGACGCCCCGTGGCTGTCGACCGACGAGTTCATGAACGCCCTGGACGAGAACCTGGCCCGCGAGCTCGCCTGACCCAAGACCGAAACGGACACATGGCGCAAGTTGCATGTTTAGGCCCATAACCGGTGGTTATGGGCCTCGTTTCTCATGGCAGAACGGACGGCGGTCGCGACGTGAGGGGTCGCCCACCGATCTGGCTGCCTTGTCCCGGGCGCCGATCGGTTCTCCTCGGCAACGCGCGCCTGCGGTCCATTCCCCCGCGGGGGGCCTGTCCCGGGCCCCCCGCCCCTCTTTCGCACCGCAATGAGCCCACCGCAACGAGCCCAGAGTCAAGCGGCGCGCAGCATTTCGGCGGCCCGCTCGGGGACGATGTCGTTGATGAAGTAGCCCATCGCGGATTCTGAGCCGGCGAGGAACTTCAACTTGTCGGCGGCTCGCCGGATGCTGAACAGCTGCAGGTGCAGGTAGCCGAGCTCGCGCCCCTCGCCGACCACCGCCTGGTGCCAGGCGGAGATGTACGGCATCGGCTTGCCGAAGAGCCCGTCGAAGCGACGCAGCATGTCCAGGTAGAGGGGGCCGAAGGCGTCCCGCTCCGCATCGGACAGTGCGGGCAGGTCCGGCAGCTTGCGGTGCGGCGCCAGGTGCACCTCGAACGGCCAACGGGCGGCCGCCGGGACGTACGCCGTCCAGTGTTCGTTGGCGCCGATCACCCGCACCCCGTCGGCGCGCTCCGCGGCCAGCGTGTCGGTGTAGAGATCCTGCCCGCCCGTGCGGTCGCGGTAGCGTGCGGCCGCGGCGAGCATCAGCTTCGTCCGGGGCGGGACGGTCGGGTAGGCGTAGATCTGGCCGTGCGGGTGGTGCAGTGTCACGCCGATCTCGACGCCGCGGTTCTCGAACGGGAAGACCTGGGCCACGCCGTCGAGACGGGACATCTCTTCGGTGCGGTCGGCGAGCGCGTCGACCACCGTACGCACCCTGGTGGCCGGCAACGAGCCGAAGGCGCTGTTGTGGTCGCTGGTGAAGCAGACCACCTCGCACCGTCCCACGCCCGGGCGGACACCGACCATCGGGTTGACGGCGTCGATCTCGTCGGCCGGGACCCGGTCGCTGAACGACGGGAACTGGTTTTCGAAGACCGCGACGTCGTAGTCGGGCGCCGGGATCTCGCTGGCGAACGAGGACGTGGACGGGCAGAGCGGGCAGGCGTTGGTGGGCGGCAGGAAGGTCCGGGTCTGCCGGTGCGCGGCCACCGCCACCCACTCGTCGACCAACGGGTCGTAGCGCAGTTGCGAGGTGGGTGGGGGCGGCGGGAGCTGCCGGGTGTCCGGGTAGCTCTGCCGGGACGTGTCCGGCTTCTCGTTGAAATAGATCAGCTCACGGCCGTCGGAGAGCCGGATCGCGGTTCGGTCGGCGATCGTCACTGGCCGCTCACCACCACGAGCTCGCCGACCGTCTCGGCCAGGACAGCACGCGCGGCTGCCTCCAGGCCGTCGTCGGTGATGAGCATGTCGGCTCGGGCCAGCGGGACTATCGACGAGATGCCGACCGTTCCCCACTTGGTGTGGTCGGCCAGCACGACGAGGCGCTCGGCGGCCTCGACGAGTGCACGGTTCACGTCCGCCTCCATCAGGTTGGGTGTGGTGTAGCCGGCGCGTTCGCTCATGCCGTGCACGCCGAGGAAGAGCATGTCCAGGTGCAGGGTGCCGACCGCGGCGACCGCGACCGGGCCGACCAGGGCATCGGACGGGGTACGCGTCCCGCCGGTCAGCACCACGGTCTGGTCGGAACGGCCGCCGCGGTAGAAGACGTCGGCGACCGGAATCGAGTTGGTCACCACGGTCAGTTCGGGCACGTCGACGAGTCGCTGGGCGAGCCCGGCGGTGGTGGTGCCGGCGGACAGCGCGATCGCGTCGCCCGGGGCGACCAGGGTGGCGGCCCGCATGGTCATCGCCGCCTTCTCGGCACGCTGGCGCACCGACTTGGCGGCGAAGCCCGGCTCGTGGGCCGAACCCGGGCTCACCGTGGTGGCGCCGCCGTGCACCTTTGCCAGCAGGCCGCGGTCGGCCAGCGACTCGAGGTCGCGGCGGATCGTCATGTCGGAGACGCGGTACTCGGCGGCGAGCTCGCTGACCCGGACGCCGCCGGAGGTGCGGACCCGGTCGAGGATCGCGGCCTGGCGCAGCGGCTGGTCGACGTGCCGTCGCTGACCGTGGTGA
>DASWMR010000424.1:0-3109 GCA_036399635.1 Actinoplanes sp.
CGGCGCCAAAAGCGCCGTCGGCGTGGCCGCCGCCGTGGCCCTGGGCGCCGTCGTGTGGGCCGTGTTCGCGATCGGCAGCCGGGTGCAGTCGAACACGCAGCTCTACCTGACCTCCCGGGTCACCATCGACATCACCCAGGAGGTGTTGCGGGTCATCGCGTCGATCCCGACCGTGTCCCATGTGGAGCGCCCGGAGCAGCTCAACCGCCTGCATCGGGTGGCCTGGGGCGGCGCCACGCTGGCCTGGCTGCCCTGGACGGTGGTCGGCGCGACGGCGGTGGCGGTCAGTCTCGTCGTCAGCGTCGTCCTGCTGGCCATGGTCGACGCGATGCTGTGTGTCCTCGCCGCGCTGGCGGTGCCACCCGTACTCGCCAGCCGCCGGGCGCACCGGATCGTGCGGGACGCCCAGGACGCGTGTACCGAACTCAACCGGCGGGAGAAGGCGCTGCACGAGCTGTGCGGCCGGCCGGAATCCGCGCGGGAGCTCTTCATCACCGGGGGTGGCGCCGAGCTCAGCCGCCGCGCCGCCGACCTGTGGCGCGCCGCCCTGGATCTGGAGGCGGCGGCCAGGATTCGGGCGGTCGCCTGGCAGGCCGCCGGCTGGCTGGTCTACGCCGCGGGATTCGCCGCCGCGCTGCTGGTCGTCAGCCGGCAGATCGGTAGCGGGCAGGCGACGCTCGGCGACGCGGTGCTCGTCCTGTCGATCGCGGCCCAGCTTCAGGGCCAGGTCAGGCTGGTGGTGGACCAGCTCGGGCAGGTCGCCGAGGGGGGCCGGGTGGTCGACCACTATTCATGGCTCCGGCAGTACGCGCGCCAAGAATCGCGCACCGGGGCGCCCGCGCCCGACCGCCTCACCGAGGGCATCACGCTGGAGCGGGTCAGCTTCCGATACCCGGACGCGCCGGCGGACACGTTGAAGGACGTAAGCCTGCGGCTGCCCGCCGGCAGTACGGTCGCGCTCGTCGGCGACAACGGCGCGGGCAAGAGCACGCTGGTCAACGTGCTCATCGGGATGTACGAGCCGACCGCCGGCCGGATCACCGTGGACGGCCGGCCGCTCAGTGACGTCGACCCGCCGGCCTGGCGGGCGCGGGTCTCCGGCGTTCTCCAGGACTTCGGCCGGTTCCAGTTCCTCGCCCGCGACACGATCGGCGTCGGCGACCTGACCCGCCCGCAGGATGACAGGACCGTCCGGCTCGCCGCCGAGCGGGCCGGCGCCGGCGGGGTGATCGACCGGTTCCCGGACGGGCTGCGGACGCAGCTCGGCCGGGCGTTCGGCGGGACCGATCCGTCACCGGGACAGTGGCAGCGGCTGGCGCTGGCCCGCGGGTTGATGCGCCAGGCGCCGTTGCTGATGGTACTGGACGAGCCCACGGCCGCGCTCGACCCGCAGGCGGAGGACGAGCTGTTCCGCCGATCCACACACGAGGCGCGGGCCGCGACCGAACGGGGAGCGATCGTCCTGCTGGTCTCGCACCGGATGACAACGGTGCGGACCGCCGATCTGATCGTGGTGCTCGGCGGCGGCCGGATCGTGGAACTGGGCACCCACACAGAATTGATGACGGCCGACGGGGAGTACGCCGAGATGTTCCGCCTCCAACAGCGGGCATTCGCGATGGAGCAAGGAGGTTCGACATGACGGACCCGACCGCATCGACCGATGTCGAGTCTCTGGTCATCACCAAGTTCACCTGGGACTACGAAAGCAAGGAGCCGAAACTCCGGGCGTTGTACGAGAAGGGCAAGGCCGCCCAGTGGAACGCGGTCACGGACATCGACTGGTCGCCGGAGCTGCACTTCGGCGCGCCGCTGATCGAGAACCCCGGCACGAAGGCGGCCCAGGTGCGTCGTCCCGCCGGCTGTCCGGTACCCCCGAAACTGTGGAATGCCTATCGGTGGGAGTACCACGCCTGGATGACCAGCCAGTTCCTGCACGGTGAGCAGGGGGCGCTGCTGGCGACGGCCCGGCTGGTCGAGACGGTGCCCGACATGGACGACAAGTTCTACGCCGCCAGTCAGGTGACCGACGAGGCCCGGCACGTCGAGGCGTTCTCCATGTACATGAAGCGGCTCGGCCACGGCTATCCCATCAACCCCGCGCTCGCGTCGATGCTGTCGAACATCATGTCCGACAGTCGATGGGACATCACCTACCTGGGCATGCAGATCATCGTGGAAGGCTTGGCGCTGGCTGTTTTCCGGCTAGGTCACGCCACCGGGTTCGACCCGATCATCAGGCAGATCACCGATCTGGTGGCGCGGGACGAGGCGCGGCACGTGGCCTTCGGCGTGCTGGCGCTCGAGGGCCTGTACGTCGAGCTGACCAGCCGGGAGCTGGCCGAGCGGGAGGAGTTCATCAAGGAGTCGGCCCTGCTCATGGCGCGCAGGTTCCGGCTGGAGGAGGTGTGGGACCGGATGGGCATCGACATGGCGGCGGGCGTTGGATACACGCTGTCCGATCCCGACATGCGCGCCTTCCGCCGGCTCATGTTCGCCAAGATCGTTTCGAGTCTGGCCCGCCTCGGGCTGCTGACCGACGGCGTGCGGACGCATCTGCGGGAGCTGTCCCTGATGCGGCCGGCGGCCGGGACGGGGCTGTGACCGCAGGCCCGAGTGCGTTCCAGCGCCTCGCACCCGACCACCTGCGGAACGCGGAGCCGCTCGCCAGCATCGATGCCTACCTCGCCCGGCCGGAGGTGGCCGGGGAACTCGGCGCGCTCGAACTGGCGGGTGTTTACCCGCGATCGGTGCTGGCCGGGCTTCGGGCCCGGTCGCTCGCCGAACTGTTCGTGCCCGAGCACGCCACCAGTTTCGGGCTGAGCGCGCTCAACGCGATGACCGCCCGGCGCAGCGGCAGCCTCGCGATCACCGTTGGCGTCAACGGTCTGGCGCTGTTGCCGGTGTATCTGGCCGGTGACGACGGGCAGTGCCGGCTCGTCGCCGACCGGCTGCGGGCCGGGGCCGCCGCGGCGATGCTGCTCACCGAGCGGGACAACGGCTCGAACCTGCTCCGCAACCAGGCGTCCGCCGTCGTGAGTGACGGTGGATTCGTGCTCGACGGCGGGAAGCACCTGATCAACGGGGGCACCGAGCACGAGATGCTCGT
>DASWMR010000425.1:0-4074 GCA_036399635.1 Actinoplanes sp.
GACGTCGCGCGCGGCGCGGACAATCGGCATCTCGTAGTTGTACTCGGCGGCGGTCGCGATCAGCGCCCGGGTGTCCTTGCCGAAGCAGGAGCCGCCCCAGCCGACCCCGGGCTGCAGGAAGCGCGACCCGATCCGCTGGTCGAGACCCATGCCCCGGGCCACCTCGATGATGTCCGCGCCGACCTTGCCGGCCAGCTGGCCGATCTCGTTCACGTAACTGATCTTGAGGGCCAGGAAGGCGTTCGCCGCGTACTTGATCAGCTCAGCCGAGGCCAGGTCGGTGGAGACCAGTGGCACCGCACCGATGTCGTCCGGCCGCGGCGAGAAACTGGGCGCCGTGAACGTCTGGTTGATGATCGGCCGGTACAGCCGGTTCAACACCTCCAGGCTGCGCGGATTGTCCGAGCCGATGACGATCCGATCAGGGAACAGGGTGTCGTGGATGGCATTGCCCTCGCGCAGGAACTCCGGATTCGACGCGACCGAGAATTCGCAGTTCGCCGGGCGGTCGGCGCGTTGCTCGAACGACTCGCGCAGAATGGCGTCGACCCAGTTTCCGCTGCCGATCGGCACCGTCGACTTGTTCACCACGACGGTGAACGAATGGTCGAGATTGCGGGCCACAGTCTCCGCCGCCGAACGCAGATAGCGCAGGTCCGGGCTGCCGTCGGCGGCCGACGGGGTCTGCACCGCAACGAACACCACGTCGGCGCCCGGTACCGCCTCGGCGTAGCTCGTCGTGAAGGTGAGGTTCGGCGCGGCCTCGGCGAGCAACTCCTCCATGCCCGGCTCGAAGATCGGGCACCGCCCGCCGCGCAACATGTCCACCTTCGCCTGATCGAGGTCGACGCAGGTCACCTCGTGCCCGAGGAAGGCCAGGCTGACCCCGGTGGTGAGGCCGACATAGCCGGTCCCGACGACACACACCTTCATGAACGCTCCTCCACGCCGCCGGCGGCGCGACGACTCGAGACGGGGCCGTCCGGGGCGCCCACACGCCCCAGGCCAAGGCCAGATGATACACAGCGACGGAAAACGGCGAGCAAATGTCTGACGGAGGGTATTCGGGGCATTCCGGTGCGTTGATCGCGCCTTTGCGGAATTTAAAGCCTTGAATAAGTCGCGAGATTCTTGCCCGGGCCCGTCGTATCGTGCCGGTCGGGCGTACGCGGCGCCCCCACGCCGCGCCCACCCGCTCGCGCCCACCCGAGCGCTACACCCGCACGCGCGCCCGCAAGCCTGCACCGACGCCGGGTAAGGGTGGGAACGTCCATATATCGATACTGCTAAATTATCAACTGCCCGTTTCCAGGACTTGACAGGGATATCACGAAAGCCGACGCTTTTGGGAGCGCTCCCATGTGCATCCCGATCGATGAAAGGTGTCGGATGAGACGGTCCACCATCGCGGCGACGGTTGCCGGCCTGCTGCTTGGCGCAGCGGGCCTCGCTGTTGCGATGCCGCTGACGGCCACTGCGGCGGCCGCGGAGCCGTACTCGTGGAAGAACGTACGCATCGACGGCGGCGGGTTCGTGCCCTCGATTGTCTTCAACCCGGGTGAAAAGAACCTGATCTACGCGCGTACCGACATCGGCGGCGCGTACCGGTGGAGTGAGGCCGATCAGAGCTGGACCCCGCTGCTCGACTTCGTGGGCCAGGACAACTGGGGCTACAACGGCGTGCTCAGCATCGCGCCGGACCCGGTCGACACCAACCGGGTCTACGCGGCGGTCGGCATGTACACCAACGACTGGGACCCCAACAACGGGGCCATCCTGCGCTCGTCCGACAAGGGCAAGACCTGGCAGACCACCGTGCTGCCGTTCAAGAACGGCGGCAACATGCCGGGCCGCGGCATGGGGGAGCGGCTCGCCGTCGACCCGTACAACAACAAGAACGTCTACTTCGCGGCCGAGGGCGGCAACGGCCTGTACCGCAGCACCGACTACGGCGCGACGTTCAGCAAGGTGACCGCGTTCCCGAACGCCGGTAACTACGTGCAGGACTCGGCCGACACCAACAACTACCTGAACCAGAACCAGGGCCTGACCTGGGTCACGTTCGGCGCGGCCAACCAGATCTTCGTGGGCGTGGCGGACAAGGAGAACCCGGTCTACCGCTCGAGCGACGGCGGCACCACCTGGGAGCGGATCGCCGGTCAGCCGACCGGCTACCTCGCGCACAAGGGCGTGGTGCAGGGCAACTTCCTGTACATCGCGACCAGCGACACCGGCGGCCCGTACGACGGCGCCGCCGGCCAGGTGCAGAAGCTCGACCTCACCACCGGGACGTGGACCGACATCTCGCCCACCCCGACGGCCGACGCCTACTACGGCTACTCCGGCCTGACCGTGGACACCCTGCACCCGGGCACGCTGATGGTCGCCACCCAGATCTCCTGGTGGCCGGACGCGATCTTCTTCCGGAGCACCGACTACGGCGCCACCTGGACCAGGATCTGGGAGTTCACCAGCTATCCCACGATCTCCAAGCGCTACACCATGGACATTTCGGCCAACCCGTGGCTGGACTTCAACCAGAACCCGACGGCGCCGGAGTCGACCCCGAAGCTGGGCTGGATGAACGAGGGCTTGTCGATCGACCCGTTCAACTCGGACCGGTTGTTCTACGGCACGGGAGCCACCCTTTATGGCACTACCGAGCTGACGAACTGGGACAAGAACACCACGTTCACGATCAAGCCGTTCGCCAAGGGCCTCGAGGAGACGGCCGTACTCGACCTGGCCAGCCCGCCCAGCGGCGCGCCGCTGGTCAGCGCGCTGCCCGACGTCGGTGGTTTCTACCACGCCAACGTGGATGCGGTGCCGGCGAGTTTCCACGACACTCCGGCGCTGGGCAGCAACACCAGCCTGGACTTCGCCGAGCTCGCACCGACCGTCTTCGCCCGGGTTGGCAACAACACCGCCGCGCCGCACATCGGCATCTCGAGCGACGGCGGCCAGAACTGGTACCAGGGACAGGAGCCGTCCGGCGTGACCGGCGGCGGCACCATCGCGGTCGGCTCGGACGCGAACGCGATGGTCTGGTCGCCGGTCGGCACCGGCGTCTACTACTCGACCACCCGCGGCAGCTCGTGGACCGCCTCGACCGGCCTGCCGGCCGGCGCGATCGTCGAGTCCGACCGGGTCAACCCCAAGACCTTCTACGGGTACTCGGCCGGCAAGTTCTACACCAGCACGGACGGCGGCGCGACGTTCACCGCGTCCGCGGCGGCGCTGCCGACCACCGGCCGGCTGCACTTCAAGGCGGTTCCGGGCATCGAGGGCGAGGTCTGGGTCGCCGGCGAGAGCGGCCTGCTGCGCTCGACCGACTCCGGCGCCACCTTCACCGAGGTCTCCGCGGTGACCTCGGGCATCAACGTCGCGTTCGGCAAGGCCGCGCCGGGGGCGACCCACCCGGCGGTCTTCCTGGTCGGCACGGTCGACGGCGTCAACGGTGTCTTCCGCTCCGACGATACCGGCACGTCGTTCGTGCGGATCAACGACGACGCCCACCAGTACGGCAACGCCGGTGACGCCCTCGCCGGGGACCCGCGCGTCTACGGACGGGTCTACCTCGGCACCAACGGCCGCGGCATCCTCTACGCCGACCGCACCGGCGGCAGCACCGGCACGCCGACGGCGACGGCGACGGCCAGTTCCGCATCGCCGACCGCGTCGCCGACGTCGTCGCCCACCGCTTCGCCGACGGTCTCCCCGACCGCCTCGGCGACGGTTTCACCCACCAGTTCGCCGACCGCGTCGTCGACGGTCTCGCCGACGACGGCGCCGCCGGCCACCGGTGGCTGCACCGCCGCCTACCAGGTCACCAGCCAGTGGTCCGGTGGCTTCCAGGCCGAGGAGACGGTCACCAACGGCGGCAGCACCGCCACCAAGGGCTGGACGGTCGGCTGGTCCTTCACCGGCGGCCAGACGATCAGTCAGGCCTGGAACGCTACCGCCACCCAGGCGGGCACCACGGTCACCGTCAAGGACGCCGGCTTCAACGCGGTCGTCGCCGCGGGCGCCACCACCACCTTCGGACTGCTCGGAAGCGCCACCGGAACCACCAAC
>DASWMR010000426.1:0-4107 GCA_036399635.1 Actinoplanes sp.
GGCCGGGCACGTGTCGGTGCCGGTGGTCAGCCAGATCGGGTCGCGGCTGCCGATGCACGCCACGGGGGTGGGCAAGGTGCTGCTGGCGTACGCGCCGGAGGACGTGGTGGCGACCGCGCTGAGCCGGCTGACGCGGGTCACCGCGTACACGATCACCCAGCCCGCCCGGCTGCTCGACCAGCTGCGCCGGGTTCGCGTCGACGGCTACGCCACCACCGGCGAGGAGATGAGCCTCGGCGCCTGCTCGGTGGCCGTCCCGGTGCGCGGCGGCGACGAGGTGCTGGCCGCACTCGGCATCGTGGTGCCGGATCTGCGCCGGGAGCGGGCCCGGCTGGTCTCCGCGCTGAAGGTCGCTGCTCAGGGGATCGGGCGCACACTGGCCGGTTCCCCTTCCGCTCAGTGGAAGTAAGCGCTTGCCCGGACCGGCACAACGTCGTTGGCTGGTCACCATGCGTACCCAGGTCGCCATCGTCGGCGCGGGACCGGCCGGCTTACTGCTCGCCCATCTCCTCGCCCGCGGTGGGGTGTCCTCGGTGGTGGTCGAGACCCGCTCGCAGGAATACGTGGCCTCCCGGATCCGGGCCGGCATCCTGGAGAGCTCCAGCGTCGACCTACTCACCGAGGTGGGGCTCGGCGACCGGCTGCACGCCGAGGGGCACGAGCACCGCGGCATCTACCTGCAGATGCCGGGCGAGCGGCACCACCTGGATTTCGTCGACCTGATCGGGCGCAGCGTCTGGGTGTACGGCCAGACCGAGGTGCAGAAGGACCTGGTCGCGGCGGGCACCGCGGAGGTGTCTTACGAGATCAGCGACACCCGGCTGCACGACGTGCTGACCGACCGCCCGTTCCTGACCTTCGTCGACCGGGACGGCCGATCCCAGCGCCTCGACGCGGACGTGATCGCCGGGTGCGACGGCTCGTTCGGGCCGAGCCGCAATGCGGTGCCGGCGCAGTCCGTCGAGCGCGTCTACCCGTACTCCTGGCTCGGGATCCTCGCCGACGTGGCGCCCTCCACCGATGAGTTGATCTATGCCTGGCATCCGCAGGGTTTCGCGCTGCACTCGATGCGCTCGCCCACCGTGAGCCGGCTCTACCTGCAGGTGCCGAACGGCACCGAGACGGTGGACTGGCCGGACGACCGGATCTGGGCGGCGCTGGCCACCCGGCTGGGCGACGGCCAGGACGGGTGGAAGCTGACCGCCGGCCCGATCTCCGGCAAAAGCGTGCTGCCGATGCGCAGCTATGTGCAGACCCCGATGCGGCACGGCCGGCTCTTCCTGGCCGGCGACGCGGCGCACATCGTCCCGCCGACCGGCGCGAAGGGGCTGAACCTGGCGATCGCCGACGTGGCGCTGCTGAGCCGGGCCCTGGTCGCGATGCTGCACGAGCACAACCCGGCGCTCGCCGACTCGTACTCCGCGGATGCGCTGCGCCGGGTCTGGCGGTGCACCCACTTCTCCTGGTGGATGACGACGATGCTGCACGCGAACGGCGACGACTTCGACGCCCAGCTACAGCAGGCACAGCTGCGCTGGGTCACCTCGAGCAAGGCGGGCGCGACCGGCCTGGCGGAGAACTACGCGGGCCTGCCGATCGGCTTCTGACCGGGCCGCGGGGGTGCTTTGTGAACACCCCCACGGCCGTCCGTGGTCAGCGGGCGGTGCAGGTGGGTGACGTGCTGGGTGCGGTGCCGGTGCCCTGGAAGCCGAACTCGGTGCTCGAGCCGGCCGCCACCGTGCCGTTGTGCGCAGCGTTGGCGAAGCTCACCGCGCCGCTCGACCCGCTGGCCGTCGCGTTCCAGCTACTGGTGATCGCCGAGCCGGACGGCAACGTCACCCCGGCCGTCCAACCGGCCAGCGCGGCCGACCCGGCAGTCACCCGCACGGTCGCCACGAACCCGCTGGTCCACTGATTCACCGACACGGTCGCCGCGCACCCGGCCGAGGCCGGAGGTGCCGAAGTCGGCGCGGTGGTTGGCACGGTCGTCGGCGCGGTCGTGGTCGACGTCGTCGGCGCGGTGGTGGGGGTGGTGGTGGTGCCACCGGCGTTCAGCGCGTCGAGGGTCGATGTGTACGCCGCCTTCTTGTTGCCGCTGCCATCGAAGAGCAGCGGCGTTTCGGAGGCCCGCCACGAGTCGGTGTCGCGGATACCCCACACCGAGATGCCGGTGCAGCGGGGCACCGCCAGGCAGGCTTTCACCACCGTGGCGTACGAGGTGGCCTGCGCCGTGCCGGAGCCGGCGATGTCGAGCTCGGTGATCTGCACGTCGACCCCGAGGGCGGCGAACCGCTCGAGGTTGGCCTGCAGGTCGGACGGCACCGGGGAGGCCGAATTGAAGTGCCCCTGGAAGCCGACGCAGTCGATCGCCACGCCGCGCGCCTTGAAGTCCTTGACCATGTTGTAGACCGCGGTCGACTTCGCGTTCACGCCGTCGGTGTTGTAGTCGTTGTAGCAGAGCTTGGCGGCCGGGTCGGCGGCGCGCGCCGCCTTGAACGCGGCCTCGATCCAGTCGTCGCCGGTGCTCTGCAGGTTGGAGGTGCGCCGGGCGCCGGTGCTGCCGTCGGCGAACGCCTCGTTCACCACGTCCCAGGCGTAGATCTTGCCCTTGAAGTGGGTGGCGACCTGGGTGACGTGGTTGATCATCGCCGAGCGCAGCGCGGTGCCGGACAGCGAGGCGACCCACGACGGCTGCTGCGAGTGCCAGGCCAGTGCGTGACCGCGGACCCGCTGGCCGTCGGTCTGGGCGCGGCTGACGATGGTGTCCGAGGAGGTGTAGCTGAACGTGCCCTGGGACGGCTCGGTGGCGTCCCACTTCATCTCGTTCTCCGGCGTGACCATGTTGAACTCGCGGGCCAGGATGCCGGTGTAGACGGTGTCGGTCAGCTTGTACGCCGCGACGGCGGTGCCGAAGTAGCGACCGGTGGCGGCCGCGGACGCGCCGAGCGTGGTGGCCGCGCCGGCCTCGTTGGTGACCATCAGGACGGCGCCGAGCGCGACCAGGCCGGTCGCGAGTGCGGAACCGGCGGCGAGAAGGGGCCGCCGGTGGGGACGGGGAACAGACATGGCCGTGGGCCTTTCCGGCTGCGGAGGGGGACGGGGCGGCTGGGCGCCGCTGCCGCAGAAAACGATCAAGATCGATCGAGAGATTACCGAAATGTTCCGGTAATCACAACGGTCAATACCCTCGTCGGCCTTGAATGCAACAGTGCAGGACCAGTCCGATCTCCCGTTTCCCCAGCGCTCAGGTGCTGCGAGCCGCCGAAACTTTCGGAGTTCGGCGGATCGTAGCCGCAGCCCGCGCGAGCGGCACCAGCGCGGTCAGCACGACCAGCGCGCCGAACGGCAACAGGTCCAGGTTCACGCTGACCGCGACGAAGCCGGCCAGGAACAGCACCGGACTCCAGACCGGCAGGCGCCGGTCGGCCACCCGAAGCACCAACAGCGTGACCATCCCGAGGACGAAGAACACCGGCCCGGCGGCCTGCAGCGGATCGGGGAGCGGCCACCGGTCCGCCAAGCTCGAGCTCAGGTCGCCGGCGATCACCCAAAGGAAGCACCCGGCGCCGGCGACCGCCGCCACGGTCGCGACGGCGGCGACCGCTCGGCGGCGGCCGCCCGGCGACCGGAACAGCGCGACGGCGAGCGCCGCGAACAACACCATCGCCATGAAGAACGCCAGGTGGCCGACGGTCCACGGCCATCCGCCCCGATGGTGGCCGTCGAGTCCACCGATCCAGCGGAGCACGCCGTAGGCGACCATCAGCGAGGGCGCGGCGACTGCTATCGATCTCATGCCGGGGAGCCTAGGAAGGGGGCGGTCGCCCCCGATATCGGTGATTCCCCCGGCCGCACCCCTAAGTACCGTCACGGCTTGAGGCTCAATCCCCCAGGATCATTGACCCGGCGCGCCGCAAATCCGTACGTTCGCCCGGGAAAAATGTTCACGTCGTGCACTTTCACGGGAGGACTTGAGATGCGGCGGCTCTTCACCGGATTAGCCTTGGCGACACTGATCGCCACGGCCGGGGCTTGCGGGACGACCGCCGGATCGGACGGGCCGACCGCCGGCGGAAACGACAAGGTCAAGGTCGGGGTCATCCCGAT
>DASWMR010000427.1:0-3564 GCA_036399635.1 Actinoplanes sp.
TCCTTCCGGATCCTGGTCGTGGACAACGCGCCGGTCACCGGCGCGACGGCCGAGGTGGTCCGCGCGGCGGCCCGCCGGGGCCCGGTCGAATACCTGCTCGAGCCGCGGGCCGGGCTGTCCTTCGCCCGCAACGCCGCCGTCGCGGCGGCCCAGGGCGAGATCCTTGCCTGGATCGACGACGACGAGTACGCCGACGTGCACTGGCTGGCCGAGGTGGCCCGCGCCCTGGCCGACCACCCGGAGGCCGACGTGGTCTCCGGCGTGATCGTGCCGGCCGAGTTGCAGACACCGGCGCAACTGTGGTTCGAGCAGTTCGGCGGGCACAGCAAGGGCCGCGGCTTCCGCCCCGACGTGTTCAGCCCGGCAACCGCACGCATCCAGAGCCCGCTGTACCCGTTGCCGCCGTTCGGCACGGGCGCGAACATGACCTTCCGGCCCGGTGTCATCGAGCGCATCGGCGGCTGGGACACCGCTCTGGGAGCCGGCACCCCGGCGATGGGCTCCGAGGACACGCTGATGTTCACCCAGGTCCTGCTCGGCGGCGGCACCATCGTCTACCAGCCCACCGCCGTCACCCACCACTACCACCGGCGCGACCTCGAGGGCCTGCGCAAGCAGATGGTCGGTTACGGCACCGGGCTGACCGCCGTCTACACCAGCCTGCTGCTGAAACGGCCGGGCCTGATCTGGGACCTCCTCAAGTTGGCTCCGGCCGCCCTGCGCGACCTGATGGGCAAGGACAGCCTGCGGGTGTCGACGTTGCAGGACGACTTCCCCCGGGAACTGCTGGGGGCGAATCGCCGGGGCATGGTGGCGGGGCCGCGTCTCTATCTCAAGGGCCGGCGGGTGGCCGGTGCGAAGGGACGTAGCGGCCGTTGAATCGGTCGCGGCCATTGGGTGCTGACCGTCTCGACGGCGCCTCCGGCGGCGGCCGCCGTCACCGCGGCGATGACAGTCGCGGCTCGGGCGGCGTGTACTCCGCGGGCCGGTTGGCCGGCGTCCGGTCGGCGTACGGCGCGGTGTAGGTCTCGCAGCAGCGCCCGGGGGAGCGTCCGGGTCAGGTAGGAGCGCTCGGCACCCAGGCTCTCCGACCCGCGGAGCAACCGGGCCATCTGCACCTTGCCCCGTCCCTCGGCGTAGCACCGGCGCAGCAGGAACTGGAACGTGGCGCGTTCGGCCGGCACGTAGTGCTCCACGACGGCCTCCGGCACATACATCCACCGGCCGCCGGAGGCACTCATGCGCAGGCAGAGGTCGGTGTCCTCGGGGCGGTTCCGTGTGCCGATCTTGCCGAACCCCTCGCGGAAGCCGCGGACTTCGGCGAAGACATCGCGCCGTACGGCCATGCTCGCCGACCACACATTGCGCACGTGCGCGGTGTCGACAGGCATGCCGGTGTACGACGCGCCGACCGCCCACAGCAGCTCGTCGGGCATCCACCGCGGCTGCGACCGTTGCCAGGCGGCCGCGATGGCGCCGCCGGTGCCGACCACCGCCGGGTCGTCGAACGGCGCCACCAGTTGGGCCAGCCATTGCGGGCCGGCATTGATGTCGCCGTCCAGGAACGCGATCAGCGGTGTCGTGGTGTGCCACGCGCCGGTGTTGCGGGTACCGGAGGCGCCCTGCGGGAACCGGTTCTCCAGCACGGTGATGCCGGACAGATCGCGCAGCACCCGGTCGAACAGCCGCCGGTTGTGGTCGACCACCACGACGACCTCGGCCGGGGCGGGCCGCTGCGCGAGCGCCGACGCGACCGCACCGACCAGCTTGTCCCAGTCGCGCTCGCTGTGGCAGGGGATGACGATGCTGACCTCGGCCGGGCCGGTGGGGGTCATCCGCGCCCCTCGGGACTCGCTGGTGCGGTCTGCGACTCCGCGGTCAGCAGCGCGTCCACGGTTCCGTACCAGCTGCCGCCGGGTACGGCGACCACCGGGACGGTCTTGGTGTGCGTCTTGGTATGCGCGGCTGCCTTCGCTGCCGCGCGGCGCTGGGCGGTGCGGCGCCGGAACTCGCTGACGATGGTGCGAAGGACCCGGGCGCCGTCGCGGAAAGTGTTGAGGTTGCTGGTGCCGTGGATGCGGAGGTGCTCGATGCTGGAGACCTCCCGCACCCGCGCCCCGCTGGCCGCGACCCGGATGTTGATCAGGGTCTCGATCTCGAAGCCGTCGCCCCACAGCTTGCGGCCGTCGGCCGGCCGCGGCAGGTCGGTCGCCGGCAGGTCCATCACCGGCACCACGCGCCGCCAGAACGCGTTGTAGCCGTAACACAGGTCAGTGAACTTGGTGCCGAACAAGGTGTTGACGACTAAGTTGAGGCCCTCGTTGCCGACCCGGCGCAGCGGCGTGATGTCGTGGCTGTGGCCGCCCTTGCCGAAGCGGGAACCCTTGGCGAACTCGGCACCGTCGGTCAGCGCCTGGATGAAGCGGTGGATCTCGGCGGGGTCGGTGGATCCGTCGGCGTCGATCATCGCGATGGCATCACCGGTACACGCGGCGAAGCCGGTGGCCAAGGCATTGCCCTTGCCGGTGCGGGTCTGCTGCACCACGACGACGTCCGGGCGCAGTTGCCGGGCGACCTCGACGGTCCCGTCAACGGAGCCACCGTCGACCAGGACAACCTGGTGCAGACCCTCGGGGAGCGCCGCGAAGACGTGCGGCAGGTTCCGCGCCTCGTTGAGCGTGGGGATGACGACGCTCACGTCGGGCGCCCGCCGCGGTGCACCCGGTGGGGTCCTACGGCGGCCCTGCGTGATACGCGGGGCTTTGCGGCGTTCATGCGTCATATCGAGTCCTTCGTCGGGTTGACCGGCGGGAGATGCAGGGCATGCGATCTCAGGAATCGACAGCAACGCGGTCAACTGAACGACGATTGGGATTTTGACCGAACGGACGAGCCTCTTTACGACCTCTCGGGAGGGGTCGGATGGCGTATCGGTGGAGTGTGACGACCCTCGGGAGGGCTACTGCGTCAACGACAGCGCCTGGCTGGGGCAGATGAGGACGGCATCGTGGGCGGCCTCGTGCAGCTCCGGCGGCGGGCTGTCGTCGAGCACGATCACGATACCGTCGTCCGGCGACTGGTCGAAGAGTGCCGGCTCGGTCAGTACGCACTGGCCGGCGCCGACACAGAGGCTGCGGTCAGCGACGATCTTCATGGCCGGTCACCACGTCACGGGCAGCGAGTACAGCCCGTAGATCGCCGCGTCCTCCTTGAACGGCAGGTCGGCGACGTCGGCAGCGAGCCGGAGCGTCGGCACCCGGCGGATCAGGGTTTCGAAGACCGCCTGGAGCTCGGCGCGGGCGAGATTCTGGCCGAGGCACTGGTGCGGACCGAAGCCGAAGGCGACGTGGTGGCGGGCGGAGCGCTCGAGGTCGAACGTGTCCGGGTCGGCGAACACGTCCGGGTCGCGGTTGGCGATCAGGCCGAGGGTGAGGACGCCCTCGCCGGCCCGGATCGGGACGTCGCCGACCATGGTGTCGGCGGTTGCCATCCGTGCGACCACCGTGTCCACAATGGTGAAGTAGCGAAGCATTTCTTCAACCGCTCCAGCCGTACGCTCCGGGG
>DASWMR010000428.1:0-14781 GCA_036399635.1 Actinoplanes sp.
GAGTTCGGCGGGGCACGGCAGCCCGTCTATGTTTAAGAATTCCTTAATGAGTGCTAAGGGGGCATCCCTAATCGATAATACGACCACGGTATGCCGAGGAGTTTTCCCAGCTCACGAGGGTTCTGTAACCGTAGCGTAACAATCATTGCAGCTTGTTTCGGGATCGAGATGCCTCAATACTACGGGAGCACCGGTGCACCGAAAGGTGTACTACCCAGCCCCCGGGAGGAACCCGTGCTCAACCGGAACCTGCGCCGACCGATCGTCGGCCTGGCCGCCTGCATGCTTGTCGGATCCGCCTTTGCCGCCTCACCCGCGTCGGCCGCGCCCGCCATTGGTGCAGACCCGTCGTTCGCCCCGTCCGTCCTGGCCGCCAAGATCGACGCCAAGCTCGGCGCCGACGCCGCCGGGTCGTACGTCGACGCCGCGGGCAAGGTCGTTGTCAACGTCACCGACGCGGAGGCCGCCAAGGCCGTCACCGCCGCCGGTGGCACCGCGCGCTTCGTGTCGCGCAGCGGCGCCACCCTCGCGGCCGCCGACAACACGCTGAAGGCCGAGCTCAAGGCCCCTGGCACCGCGTTCGCCATCGACCCGGTCAGCAACGCCGTCGTGGTCTCGGTGGACAGCACCGTCACCGGCGCCAAGCTCGCCGCGGTCAAGGCGACCGTCGCCAAGCTCGGCAGCGCCGCCCGGATCGAGACCGTCCCGGGCACGCTGAGCGTCAAGATTTCCGGCGGCGACGCCATCTACACCGGCGGCTCGCGCTGCTCGCTCGGCTTCAACGTGCGCACCAGCGCCGGCACCAACTACTTCCTGACCGCTGGCCACTGCACCAATGCCGGCACCACCTGGACCAACGGCTCCACCACGCTCGGCACCCGGGCCGGCACCAGCTTCCCGGGCAACGACTACGGCATCGTGCGGTACACGAGCACGTCGGTCACCATCAGTGGCGCCGTCGGCTCGCAGGACATCACCTCGGCCGGCACCCCGGCCGTCGGTGCGACCGTCTACCGTCGCGGCTCCACCACCGGTATCCACTCGGGCCGGGTCACCGCGCTGAACAGCACGGTCAACTACGCCGAGGGCTCGGTCTCCGGTCTGATCCGCACCACCGTCTGCGCCGAGCCGGGCGACAGCGGCGGCTCGCTCTACTCGGGCACCACCGCGCTCGGCCTCACCTCCGGTGGCAGTGGCAACTGCAGCTCCGGCGGCGTCACGTACTTCCAGCCGGTCGTCGAGCCGCTGAGCGTGTACGGCGTCTCGGTCTGGTAAACCGCATCCCGCTGAAACAGCCCCGCCGGTCCGCCGGCGGGGCTGTTCCGTGGTCAGTGGCGCAATGTTCGTGTGCCCGTTCTGTTCAGTGCCCGTTCGCCTCTTCCTCGACGCGCTCCTCGCCGCGGCGGCGCAGCATCTTGAGGCCGGGCAGGCCGGCGATCGCCAGGCGCAAGTCTTCGGTGACCTCGAGCAGCTTGTGCAGGTCCGGCCCGACCTGGTCGAGCTTGCCGAGCAGCGGCATCACGTCGTTGACCAGGTGGCTGCGCAGCTGCGGCAGCTGGTCGATCATCCGGATCGCGGCGGTGACCTCCTCCTCCGACAACTCGTCGACGAACCGGGAGGCGAGCGGTGCGGCCTTGCGCAGCGTGCCCGCGTACGCCTCGAGCAGTCCCGCCGCCTCCTCGGCCGCCCCGGCGGCCCGACCGACCGCGTCCTCCGCGGCCTGGGTGATGCCGCCGGCCCGGCCGACCACGCCCTCCGCGGCCTGGGTGATGCCGCTCGCCCGGCCGACCACGTGCTCCGCGGCGGCGGTGATCGTGGCGGCCTCGGTGATCACCACGGTAGCCGCGTCGGTGGTGCCCGCGGCGCGCTGCACGAGCTGGCCCGCCGCAGCGGCGACGGTGTCCGTCTGCTCGATGGTCCGGGCCGCAGCCAGGGCTATCACCCGCGCGTCGGCGACCATCCGGTCGGCCGCGTCGGCCACCGTGTCCACCCGAACGATCATGCCTTCCGCCTGATCGGCGATCACGGTGAGTCGGTTGACCAGCAGCTCGGTCTGGCCGAGCACGCTCATCACGCGCACCGGGACGGTCGCCGCGGCGGCCGTCGTTTCCAGGATCTGACCGATCGCCGTGCGGGTGAACTCGGCGAGGGCGGCGGGGGAGAACGGAAAGGCCATGGTGACCATCATGCGCCACCCGGTCACCCCCGCGGGTGGTCACCCTGAGTCAGAAACTGCCTGCGGTACGCCGAAAGTCGCGGTGAAGTTCGGTTGCGCACCCGCCCCGATACACCATTACGGCCGGGAACACGGCACTATGGCTGCGTGGGAAGTACGCGAAACTGGATCTTGTCAGTGGCCACCGTGGGCATCCTCGGGGGTGCTGCGCTGGTCGGCGTCGGTGTGCTGCGCGGCGGCGAGACTGTTCTGCCGCTCGCCGGCACCTTCAAGAACCCGGCGCAGAGCAGTGCCGCCCCCACCGGTCTGTCCGCCGCGCAACGGGCCGCGCAGGAGCGGAGCAAGCGGGTGAAGGCGCTGGACGCCGCGCTGAAGAAATACGCCGCGACCCAGCCCGAGTTCTCCGTCGCCGTGCTGGACAAGAAGACCGGGCAGAAGTACTCCTACCGCGGCACCGAGGCGTACGAGACGGCCAGCGTGGTCAAGGTGCAGGTGCTGGCCTGCCTGCTGCTCACCGCGCAGGACAAGGAGCGCGACCTCACCGCCGGCGAGTTGTCCCTGGCGAAGAGCATGATCCGGCTCAGCGACAACAACGCCACCACCTCGCTGTTCACCAAGCTCGGCAAGCAGACCGGCATCGGCGCCTGCAACAAGCGCCTCGGCCTGACCGCTACCAAGGTCAACAGTGCCTGGGGCCTCACCAAGACCACCGTCGACGACCAGGTGCGGCTGCTCGGCGAGCTGGTCGACGCCAAGGGCCCGCTGGACGCCGACTCGCGCAAGCAGGCCTACGCGCTGATGAGCACGGTCGACGAGACCCAGGACTGGGGCGTCCCGGCGGCCGCGACAGCCGGCGAGAAGACCACCGTGAAGAACGGCTGGCTGTCCCGCTCGACCGACAACAACCTCTGGATCATCAACACGGTCGGCCGGATCGCCGGCGGCTCCACGGACGTCTCGGTGGCCGTGCTGTCGCACAACAACACCGCGATGGACGGCGGCATCGCCATGGTCGAGCAGGTCGCCAAGCTGACCCGACAGCACCTCAAGTACTGACCGGGCCGGCCTCCGGCGCGGCCGAGCCGGCGCGGGCCTCGCGGCGCTTGTTCCACCAGGACAGCGTCTGGTTGACGATCAGGATCAGGATGACGGCGGCGACTACGCCCTCCCACGGTTCCGGGAATATCGAGCCGCCGGCCACCCCGATCGCGGCGTAGACGGTGGCCCACAGGGCGCAGGCCGGCACGTTCGCCACCACGAAGGTGCGCCAGGGCAGGCCGACGAAGGCCGCCGCCAGCAGCACCGGCACCCGCCCGCCCGGGATCAGCCGGGAGACCAGCAGCACCGGCACCTGGCTCCGGCGCAGCTTCTCCTTCACCGCCACCAGGTGTTCCTCGTCGCGCAGCCAGCGCAGCCGGCGGGCCAGCTGCTCACCGCCGAACCGGCACATCGCGTACATCACCAGATCGCCGACGTACGCCCCGGCGGCACCGGCCGCGACGACGAAGACGATGGTCAGCGGGTGCTGCTCGTGGAAGGCGAGCGCGGCGGCACCGCTCACCGCGGCGCCGGTCGGCACGATCGGCACGATGGCGCCGAACGACACGACCGCGAACAGCCAGGCCAGCGCGCCCAGGGTGGCGATCACGCAGGACGCCCGACGGCCAGCGACTCACCCTGGGCCAGCACCCGCACCCGGGAGTCCGGGGCGGCCCGCTCGGCGAGCCGGGCGAACTCCCGGCCCGGCTCGTGGAACATGTGCGGCCGGACCCGGCCCAGCCCGACCGGCCAGAACGTGCCGTAGTGCACCGGCACCGCCCAGGCCGCCTTCACCCGGCGCAGCGCCTCGGCGGCGTCCGCCGGCCCGAGATGCCCGTGCGCGGCCAGCGTCGGGCCCCAGCCGCCCACCGGGATCAGGGCCAGGTCGAGCGGGGCCATCTCGGTCATCTCGTCGAACAGCCCAGTGTCGCCGGCGAACCAGGTGCGGGCGCTGCCCTCGACGACGAACCCGATGGCGATCGCCCGCTCGCGCGACCACGGCCCGCGGCCGCCGTCGTGCGCCGCCGGCACCGCGCGGACCCGTACCCCGCCGACCGTGGTCTCGTCGCCGGGGGCTAGCTCGACGCACCGGCGGGCGGCGCCCGGCCCGAGCGTGTGCCGCACGAAACCGCCGGCCCCGCGCGGCACGATCAGCAGCGGGGCACCGGCCAGGCTGCGCAGCGAGGCGCAGTGGAAGTGGTCGGCGTGCAGGTGCGAGAGCAGCACCGCGTCGGGCGCGCCGGGCAGCACCGGCGTGGCGCCGGCCATCCGCCGCAGGTGCGCGACGCGGTCGGTCAGCAGCGGGTCGGTGAGCAGCGTGGTGCCGGAGTCGGTCAGCCAGACGGTGCTGTGCCCCCACCAGGTGACCGTTGTTGTGCTCACCCCCCTACGCTACAGAGCCACGCTACCGAGCTGGATACGTGCGTACACGTGCCGGAAGACCCCCGCGAAGGTCAAGTAAGTCACCCGGACAGTTGCCCGAGTCGCTGCCGTGACTTGGCTCGGGCAGACTGGCGGCGTGACTGGACCCCGTGGACCCCGCAGCACTGTCGTCGTGAACCCCTCGAAGGTGCCCGACATGGATCTGTTGCGCCGCACCATCGAGGAGGGGCTGTCCGGGGCCGGCTGGCCCGACCCGGTCTGGGTGGAGACCACGCCCGAGGACCCCGGGCGCGGGCAGGCCGAGCAGGCGGTGCGCGACGGCACCGAGCTGGTCTTCGCCTGCGGCGGCGACGGCACGGTGATGGCCGTGGTCGGCGCACTCGCCGGCACCGACGTGGCGATGGCGGTGCTGCCCGCCGGCACCGGCAATCTGCTCGCGGCCAACCTCGGTCTGGGCGACGACCCGGCCACCGGCGTGCAGGTGGCGCTGGCCGGCGGGCGCAAGCGGATCGACGTCGGCGTGCTCGACGACCGGCCGTTCGCGGTGATGGCCGGGATGGGCTTCGACGCGCAGATGCTCGAGGGGACGTCGGACACGGCGAAGAAGCACATCGGCTGGCTGGCCTACGTGGGCGGCGCGGTCAAGCACCTGCGGGACAGGCCGATGCGGGTCCGGATCGTGCTGGACGGCGGCAAGCCGCTGACCCGCCGGCCGCGCACGGTGATGGTCGGCAACGTGGGCCGCCTGCAGGGCGGGGTGCGCCTGCTCAGCGAGGCCGACCCGGCCGACGGCAAGCTCGACGTGGCCATCCTCAGCCCCCGGAGCCTCGCGCACTGGGCGTCGCTGGCCTGGTCGGTGGTCCGCCGGCACGAGCAGGTGCCGCTGATGGAGACGTACACCGTCGAGCGCGTCGAGATCCGCGCCAGCCGCCCCCAGCCGCGCCAGCTCGACGGCGACCTGATCGACCCGGGCCGGACCATGATGGTGCACGTCCAACCCCGCGCGCTGCTGCTCTGCGTGCCGGTCCCGGCCAGCGACCCCGACCTGGCGTACGACGCGGGCGCCGCGGCCGAGGCGGCCGAAAGCATCCGCGAAGCGGCCTCGTGAGCTCGACTGAACCGGTCCCCGAGACCAGGGACATGAGCGGGGACGAGCTCTCCGCCGACGACGCCTACCTGGCGTTACGCCGTTACGGGCGGTGGCCCCTGGTCCGGGACGCGTTCATCCGGTTCCGGTACGGCGACGGGTTCAGCCATTCGCGTGCCTTCGCCTTCCAGCTCTGTCTCGCGATCGTGCCGTTCCTGATCGCGCTCGCCGGCCTCGCGTCCGAGCTGGGTGTCGAGTCCGGCGGCGAGGTGGTGGCCGACACGGTCATTTCGCTCACCCCGGGCGACAGCGAGCCGCTGGTCCGCGAGTTGCTGACCGATGGCGAGCGCACCGAGGACGCCGGCGAGCTGGCCCTGACCCTCGGTCTGATCACCGGCCTGATCGCGCTGACCACGGCGATGGCGCAGATCGAGCGCGGCGCCAACCGGATCTACGGCGTCGAGCGGGACCGGCCGGCCCTGGCGAAGTACACCCGGGCGACGATCCTCGCCTTCGCCGCCGGAATGCCGGCGCTCGCCGGCTTCCTGCTGCTGGTCGCCGGCCGGGTGTTCGGCGAGGCCGCGGAACGCCACTGGCACTGGGCCGGCGATCTGCGGGTGGCCTGGGACGTGGTGCGGTGGCCGGTGAGCCTCGTCCTGATCGTGTTCGCGGTCGGCCTACTCTTCAAGCACGGCCCGCGCCGGCACCAGCCGGGCCTCACCTGGCTGATCTTCGGCGCGGCACTGTCCACCGTGCTGTGGTGGGCGGCCAGCCTGCTCCTGGCCGTCTACGTGCGGGTGAGCGGCAGCTTCGGCGACACCTACGGTCAGCTCACCGCGATCATGGCGTTGCTGCTCTGGGCAAATCTGACAGGCATCGCGTTGTTCCTCGGGCTGGCCTTCGCGGCCCAGTTGGAGGCGCGCCGGGTGGGCGTGCCCCGTCCGGCCAAGCAGGACAGTTGGAAGCCGGGCCGCGAGTTGCCGATCCAACGTCGCGGCCTGCGCAGACGACGCGGTGTAGGCGCGGACCCGGCCGGGTAAAGCGGGGGTCCCCCGTACCCGTCCCGAGGAGTGGCCGCCGTGAGCGACGAGAACCGCCTGGTTGAACGCACCGGATGGGCGCCCGTTCGGCACTTCGCCGAGCGCAGCGTCATCGGCCTGCTCGCCATCGTCGCCCTCGGGCTCAGTTTCGGCACGCTGGTGCTGCTGGTCCGCGGCCACTGGGCCCCGCTGCTGCGGCTGGACAGGTCGGTCGCGAGCAACCTGAACGACCTCGTGGCTCCGCACGCCGCCCTGGTGAAGGTGCTGACCACGGTCACCTCGTTGGGTGGTCGCGGCGTGCTGTTCCCGCTCACCGTCATCGTGATCGTGCTGCTGCTCATCCGGCGGCGTCCCCGGCTTGCGATCTACCTGGCGGTGACCGGGGCGGGGGCGATGCTGCTCGACCCGTCGCTCAAGGCGCTGATCGGCCGGGTGCGGCCGGTGGTGGCCGACCCGATCGCGTACGGGCAGGGCAACAGTTTCCCGAGTGGGCACACGCTCGGCGCGACGATCGTCTACGGCATGCTCACCCTGGTCTTCCTGTCGATGGCGAAGGGCCGGTGGCGGGGCTGGCTGATCGGCGTCGCCGCGGTGCTGGTGGTCGTGGTCGGCCTCACCCGCGTGGCGCTGGGCGTGCACTTCCTCTCCGACGTGCTGGCCGGGTGGTGCCTCGGAGTGGCGTGGATCGGCGTGACCGCGTACGCCTTCCGGGTCTGGCGCCGCGAGGCCGGAAAGCCCACCCCCGAGCTGCAGGACGGCCTCGAACCGGAGGCCGCCGGTGACCTCGCCCCGGCGCCCGCCGAGGGCGCACTGCTCCCGCACCCGTGGGCGAAGGCCGCCGAACTCCTGGTCGGTTGGGTGTTCACGTTCGGCCTGCTCTACGTGGTCGGCTATGCGCTGACCCGGTGGACGCCCGGCACCTGGCTGGGCCGCTTCGACGACGGGGTGCCGCGCTGGCTGCAGACCTTCCGCACGCCCGGGCTCGACCACCTCAGCTGGCTGTGGAGCAAGGCCGGTGACACGCACGCCATCCTGCTCATCTCGCTGGTCTTCTGCCCGCTGACGCTGGCCTTGTGGCGGCAGTGGCGGCCGGTTCTGTTCCTGGTGCTGACCATGATGGGCGAGCTGACCCTGTTCCTGTGCAGCGCGGCGGCGACCGGCCGCCCGCGCCCGCCGGTCGAGCAGATGGACGGCCAGATGCCGACCTCGTCGTTCCCGTCCGGGCACATCGCCGCGACGATGTGCATGTGGGCGGCGATCGCGCTGCTGTCGATGGCCCGCATCCGTCAGTGGTGGCGCTGGGTGTTCCTGGCCCTGGCGATCGTGATGCCGGCCGGGGTGGCGCTGTCCCGCATGTACCGCGGCATGCACCACCCCACCGACGTGCTGGGCGCCGCTTTGCTCACCACGGCGTGGCTCAGTGTGCTGTGGTTGGTGGTGCGCCCGAACGCCCACGCGGAGACGGTGTCCGAGGCGGCCGACGAAGCGTCGGCGGCTTCCTCGGGTCTGACCCTCACTCCCAGTCGTGCGGCGGAAGGCATCGGATGACCCTGCGGTTCATGACCTGGAACATCAAAACCGGCGGGTACGACCGTAAGGGTGACCGACTAGCCGCGATCACCGCCGTGATCGCCCGGGAGCGCCCCGACATCCTGGCTCTGCAGGAGCTGCGCAACTTCGGTCGGCACGGCAGCCGCCGCTTGCACGAGCTGGCCGGTGCGGTCGAGATGGTGCCGCACCTGGCCCGCTCGGTGCTCGGCCAGCCGGTCGCGGTGCTGGTCCGGCCGCCGCTGGCGATCATCCGCCGGTCGAGCGTGACCTGGCGCCTGCACCACGCGGCCGCGGCCGTCACCGTACGGACCGCAAGTGGCCCGCTGACGGTGGTGAGCACCCACCTGAACCCGTTCTCGCCGCCCCGCCGCCGGCGTGAGGCGGTCTGGCTGGCCGCGCGGTTCGGCCCGGCGAAAGGCCCGGTGCTGCTGGCCGGCGACCTGAACGGGCTGGACCCGGGAACCGACCACACCGAGACGCTGGCGGCGCTGCCCGGCATCTTCCACGCCCGGCACGTCAGCCCGGACGGCGCCGTCGACACCCGGGCGGTGGCCGCCTTCGGCCGGGCTGGCCTGGTCGACCTGTGGGGGGTGGCCGGCGCAGGCACCCCGCTGACCGTGCCGACCACCCGCGGCGGCGGAAACGAGTTCTCCCGGATGCGGCTCGACTACGTCTTCGCCGACCCGCAGACCGCCGAGCGGGCGCTCGACGTGCATGTCGTGCGCGGCGACGAAACCGAGTACGCCTCGGACCACTATCCGGTGCGCGCCGACCTCGACATCCCCACCGCCTGACCGGACACTCCCACCGCCTAGCCGGACACTCCCGCCGCCCGCTTCGACGTTCCCACCGCGTCGGCATTACCACCGCCGGCTGGCCACTGGGATCAGGCCGCTGCCCGGCGGATCGCGGCGTTGGCGAGACCGTTCGTCGTGGTCGGGTCGGCCGCGCCCACGAAGGGGTCGGGCAGCAGCACCACCACGACGTAGTGCCCAACGGCCGCGGCCACGTAGGTGACCCACCGGTCGCCCTCGTCGTAGTTGCCGGTGAACAACACCGTTCCCGGTCCGAGGTGGTCCTCGGCGACCGGGTCGAGGCCGTTGTCGCCGCCGCCGATGGTGTGGCGCCTATAGCGTCAGGTCGAGGCGGTGGTGCACCAGTTCGTGAAGGGTGTGCCGGCCCAGCCAGAGCATCGTGCGCGCCTCGACGGTCGGCCAGTTGTAGATGCCGGTGCGGCTCCACTGAGCCGGCCCCAACGCCCCGAACGCCAGCGCCAACCGGGATGCCGCGGTCGTCAGCTCGACCCGTACGGCCTGCGGATCCTGATCGTTGTAAATGTTCCGCACAGCCAACTCGTCGCGGTCCATCGGCCGGAACGGCGGGTTGTCGGTCCGCAACGCGAGAGCCAGGCGTTCATTCTGTACGCGCAGGACATCGCGGACGTGACACGCGTATTCCAGGGGCGACCAGACGGCCGGAGCGGGCCGACGGCGTACGTCGTCGATGCTGACGAGAGTGGCGACGAAGCCGGCACCCGCGTCGATGAGCTGGCGCGGCAGATCCGCCGCAGAGACACTCGGGTAGGCGAATCCGCACTCCGCACACTGATCCACGCCGAGCAGGATAGGACGTTCGGCCAGCCGCCGGCCTGCCATGCTGGCGGCATGGCCTCGGAACCGCTGATCAGTACGCCGTTCGACGTCAACGCCTTCCTGGCCCGGCCGCTCGTGGCCCGCGTGGCGACGAACGGGCCGACCGTGCGCCCAGTCTGGTACCTCTGGGAGGACCAGGCCTTCTGGATCCTCACCGGCCCGTGGGCGAAATTGTTCGCGCGGGTTCGCGCCGACCCGTCGCTCGCCTTGGTCATCGACGAATGCACCTTGAGCACCGGAGTCGTCCGGCAGGTCACCGCCCGGGGAACCGGCGAACTACTGCCCTTCGACGTGCCCCGCGGCCGACGCAAACTCGCCCGATATCTGGGCCCGGACGAGGACCGGTGGGACGAACGGTTCCGCCGATACCTCTATGACGATGCCACCGGCCGAGGCACCGTGTGGCTGCGGTTGCCCCCCGAGTCGATGAACGCTCAGAACCTGAGCTACCGGGTCTGAGCCACCGGGTCTGAGCCACCCGGTTTCAGCTACCGCGTCTGAGATTGCTCGGAGCCGCCTCGACGGGGCCGGGACCTGGGACTGGCGGAATCACTCGGGCCGGCGGTCGCCGAGCGGGAAGGCCGCGATCGGGTCCGGCCAGGAGTACACGCCGGCCACCGGATCCTGGTCGACCGCTAGCAGGTGCACCTCGTTCACCGGCAGCGTGGCCCGGCCGAACCGGCCGCCGTAGAAGGCGTGCAGATGGGACTCGACGTCGATGTCGGCGGTGGCGTAGCTGATGGTGATGTGCGGGGCGCCGGGGCTGTCCATCGGCCGGAGCGCGTCGGCGCCGAACGCCTCGGTCGCCGCGTCCCGCACCGCGCGCCGCAGCTGCTGCCACGGTTCGTCGGGCACGGCGTCCAGCGTGATTGCGTGCGTGTAGACCAGGGCGGGGCCGACCGTCAGGTCGAATGCGGGCACCGCGGCGATGTGCTTGCCGAGTGTCGAGATGAGGGTCGTCAGCTGGTCGCCGGTCAGATCCTCGGTGTATCTCTGCACCTGCTCGATCGTCACGTGCAGGAACTCGTCGGGCTGCCGGGCCAGGCCGGTGACGCCCCCGTCGGCGAGCACGCCATGGTAGGCATCGGCCATCGCGGCGACCGCGGGGTTCGCCAATGCGTACACGTGCAGGCGGCCGCGCGGGCGCGGCCACGTCCACGACTCGAAAAATGACTTCACCGAGCCAACCTATCGGGTGCAGGGTCACCGCATGGACCCACTGACCGACGCTCGTGATCTCGTCGTCGCCTGCGTTCCCGAGGCCACTTCCAGGTCATCTGACCGCGTACGCGGCCCCGCGTCGGCGCGGGCCGCGCTGGCGTTTGCCGGGCGTTGGGTCAGCGCCGGCAAGTGGTTGCTGCGCGAGCTACGGGATCTGGATCCGGACTTCGCCGCTCGCTGGCTGGCCGCCCGCGACGAGCCGGCCGAGCTGGCCGCCGAAGTCCTGCGGGCCGGCGGCGGCCCACTGTTCGACGGCTATCGCGCGTGAGAGCAGCCGGGCGGCTGTGACCCGCCGGTCAGCTGCTGGCCAGGGCGTGCAGCAGGCGCGGGATGCGGACCACGCCGACGTAGCGGCCGGCGTTGTCGGTGCACAGCAGCGGGCGCGCCCACTCCGTGCCGATCCGGGTGATCGCGCGCAGCGCCGCATCGCTGGGTGAGGTGTCCAGGTTGATGCGCATGTCCGGGGTGACCAGCGGCAGCGGCGCGCTGCGGTCGTCGAGGCTCGCGATCGGGCGGCGGTCGTCGTCGCAGAGCACGACGAGGTCCACCGAGGGGTCGGCGAACGCGGCGAAGGCGAGGGTCGCGTCGGTGACCATGGGTGGGTGTTCGAGCAGCGTGCGCAGGGTGGCCCCGAGCCGGTCACTCGTCTTGTCGGCGAGCTGCCGGTCGGCCTCGGGGCGCAGCGGTGCCCACGGCAGGGCGGGTCGGCCGAGGTGGAACCCCTGGGCGAGCGGAACGTTCAGGGCGACGAGCGCGTCGAGTTCGCCCTCGCGTTCGACGCCCTCGGCAAGCAGCCAGGCGTCGATCCGGCCGGCGAACGTGCCGACCATCTCGACCAGGGCACGCTTGGCTTCGTCGTGGTCGAGGTCGCGGATGAGCGCGCGATCAAGCTTGATCATGGCCGGCCGCACGGTCAGGAGCTGGGCGAGGCCGGCGTAGCCGGATCCCGCGTCGTCGATGGCGATCAGGGCTCCGGCGGAGCGCAACCGCTCCAGGGCGGCATGCAGGACGCCGTTGTACTCGACCGCGAAGTGCTCGGTGAGTTCGACGACCACCCACCGCAGGTCGCCGACGTCGGCCCAGACGCGCTGAATGGCGGGGTGGTGCAGCACCTCGGGGCCGACGTTGACGGTGAGGAAGCAGTTGCCGGGAAGGTTCGCCTTTTCGCGCAGCGCGATGCGCAGCGCCGCGGCCTGCAGCTCGGCACTGCGGCCGTGGTCGTGCGCCGCGGCGAACCAGGCATCCGGACTGCTGACCGGGAAGCTGGGAAAGCGGATGAGGGCCTCGTAGCCGACGACCACACCACGGGCCACGTCCACGATCGGCTGGTAGACGGCCTGCATCCGGCCGCCTTCGATGGCCTCGTGCAGCATGCCCGGCCAGTCGAGGCGGGTCTCGATCTCGGCCGTCATTGCGGGGCTCAGACAGACACGATGGCGGCGCGGACGGCGCTCACCAGATCGGCCGAGATCGCCGTGAGTCCGTGGGCACTACCGGCGTGCTCGGCGACCGCGACGAGAATCTCGTCGTCGCTGTCGCAGACCCAATGCGCATCGCAGCCGGGCACGACATCTCCGCAGGCAAAAGACTTCATGACGGGCACCCATCCATTCGGTACGGGGACTTCTGTCACCCGGATCATCGGTTCGCACCACGCCGACTTGAGCGAACCGGCGGCACTGCGAACGGCGCTCAACCCCGGCGGTGGAGGCGGAGGCCGGCCCACAGCACGAGGATGCAGAGGCAGATCAGCACCGGCTCGAGCGCGAACGCGGCGGCCAGCCCGAACCGGTCCGCCAGGCTGCCGAGCAGGTAGGGGGAGGCGGCGGCGACTAGGCCGAGGACCACCTGGGAGCGGGCGTTGGCCCGGTCCTCGCGGCCGCGGGCGGCGTCGAGGGTGAGTGCGAGGGAGAGCGGATAGAGGTTGGCGATGCCCATCCCGCACGCGAACAACCCGGCGATGGCGAGGGCCGGCCGGTCGGTCAGCCAGAACAGGACGAAGCTGGCAGCGGTGAACGCCAACGATGCGTACAGGAGGGTGACGCTGCGGCCCGGTCGGCGGGTGAGCCGGGCGCCGAGCAGGCGTCCGATGAGAATGCCGAGGTAGTTGCTGCTGAGCGCGGTGCCGGCGGCGGCGGCCGACAAGCCGGTGTCGAGGAGCATCTGCGGTCCGAAATACACCAGGCAAAACTCGATCGCCGAGCTCACCGCGGTCAGCACGGCGAACAGCCAGCAGGCCGGCGGCAATCCGCCGGCTCGTGGCGCGGCGTGCTGCTCCGGCGCCGCCGGCAGCGGTTCGCGGCGGTAGCGCAGGAAGAGCACCGCGAGGACGATGGCGGGCAACGCGAACGTGGCACGCCAGCCCAACGCGCTGGCCGCCAGCGCTCCGAGGACCAGCGGGGCGAACACCGCGGACGCGCCGGCGCCGACGTTGGCCTCGGTCAGCGCCCGGTCTCGCCGGCTGCCGTGCCGGTCGGAGAGGATCGCCTGGAGCGCGGTCAGCAGCGTCGCTCCGGCCAGGCCGAACAACCCGGCCGCGGCCAGCGTGACCGGCACGCCCCGGCCGAGCGTGAACAGCGCCGCGCCGGCGATGGTGGCGGACGCCGAGCCCCACAGCAGCGTGCCTCTCGGCAGCCGACGGGCCACCCACCCGAAGCCGGCCCCGGCCAGCGCCGCACCCAGCGACCACAGCACCGAATAGACACCGAGCAGCGTGTAGGAGAAGCCCAGCTCCGCCCGCAACAGGGTGACCGCCGGTCCGAAGGCGTACAGCCAGAACGTGAAGCAGCCCAATGCCGCGTACGACACCAGGGTCGACGCGTCGCGTACGAAGGTCTCGTCGTGTGCTGTGTATCGATACACAAGTAGAGTGTGCACCATGACCTCTCGCGCCGACAACCCCAAGCGGCGCCCGACGATGGGCGAGGTGGCCCGCGCCGCCGGCGTCTCGCCGATGACGGTCTCGTACGCCTACTCGCAACCCGAACGGGTCTCGGCCGAGGCCGCGGCGAAGGTGCGCGCGGCCGCCCAGCAGTTGGGCTATCCCGGGCCGCACCCGGCCGCCCGCTCGCTGCGGCGTGGCCGGGTTGGCACGCTCGGCGTCGTGCTCGGCGAGCGGCTGAGTTACGCCTTCGACGATCCTCAAGCGGCGCGCTTTCTGGCCGGGGTCTCCGACGTGTGCGCCGCCGAGGGCATCGGGCTCACCCTGGTGCCGATCACCGGCGCGCCCTCCGACGCCCAGCGCGTCGCGCAGGCGGCCGTGGACGGCTTCGTGGTCTGGACCACCAGCGACGACGACCCGGTCCTGGACGCGGTCGCCGACACCGGCCTACCCGCGGTGGTCCACGCCGGTCCGCGGCGGCGGGGCATGCCGGTGGTCGGCATCGATGACCGCGCGGCGGCGACCGCGATCGGGCAGGTGGCGTTCGCCGCGGCCCGGCGCCCGCTGGTGCTCGGCTTTCCGCTCGACCGCAGTCGCGTCCGCCAGCTGCTGACCGGCGACGATGTGGCAGGGGTGACGTTCCCGGTGACCCGGCACCGGTGGGCGGGCTTGCGGGACGCATGGACGGGCGCGGGTCATCCGGCCGCGGCTCTGCGACTGGCCGTGTGCCCGGTCAACGACCTCACCGAGGG
>DASWMR010000429.1:0-4255 GCA_036399635.1 Actinoplanes sp.
GCTCCTGCTGGATGCCGACGGGCGGACCGTTGCGGATCATGAAGTGGACCTCGATCACCGCGCGACGGAGTTCGAGGCGCTGAACGACCTCGACGGTTATCTCCGGCGCAACGCGGCGCCGGATGAGCGCATCGCCTCCGAGGCCCGGATCGTCGAGCGGCTCGGCGGCTGGCTGGGCGAGCGGCTGCTCGGCGCCCGCATCGGTCACCTGCTCGTCAACGGTGCGGAGGACACGGTCCGGGTGCAGCTCGGTGACGGGCTGGACGTGCTGCCGCACTGGCCGGTCGAGCTGGCCCATGTGGACGGTGTGCCGCTGGCCCGACACGGCATCAGTCTGGTCTACCAATGGTCCGACCCGTCGGCCGGTGCCAAGCAGCCGGTGGGCGAGCGGCTGCGGATCCTGGCCCTGTTCTCGATGCCGTCGGAGACCTCGGTCCTCGCCCTGCGGCGCGAGCGGTACGCGCTGTCGCAGTTGGTCCGCCGCATGGTCGCGACCCACGCCGTCGAGCTGCGGGTGTTGCAGTACGGGGTGACCCGCGACCGGCTCCGTGCCGTCGCGGAGGAGGAGCCCGGATGGGACGTGCTGCACCTCGCCGGGCACGGATCGGCCGGTGGCCTGCTGTTGGAGCAGCACGACGGCACACCCGACACGCTGTCCACTACCGACCTCGTCGCGATCCTCCGACCGGCGCGACGACGGCTGAAACTGGCCGTGCTGGGGATGTGCTACTCCGCGGCGGCCACGGCCGCGGAGACCATGCGCTGGCTGCAGTTGGACGAACAGGCCGACGCGTTGGACGCCGGGCGCGATCCGGGCGCCGACAGTGCCGACCCGGTCGGGCTGGCCCGCGGGCTCGTCGATCGGCTCGGGGTGGCCGCGGTGGCCATGCGCTATCCGGTGTGCGACGACTTTGCCATCGCGTTGACCGCAGAGCTGTACCCCCGGCTGTTGGACGGGATGCCGGTGGACCGGGCAGTCGCGTTGGCGGTGCCGGCCGCCGCCGGACAGCAGCCCTCGGCCGGTTGCCCACCGCTGTCGCTGGTCACCCCCGCGGTGTTCGGCCCCGCGACCGGCCTCGCCCTCCGACCGCCGGCCGGTGCGGTGAACCTCGACCTGTTCCAGCCGCGGATGCCCGCATCGCTGAAGGAGCCGGAACGGTTCGTCGGCCGCACCCGACTGCTGATCGACGCCGCCCGCGCCCTCGCACCGGGCAGCGGGAAAACCGGCGTGCTTCTGGTCGGCATGGCCGGTGCTGGCAAGACCACCGCCGCCCAGGAGCTCGCCTACCAACACGGCCGGTTCGACGCGCTCTCGTACCAGCATGGCCGTTTCGGTGCGCTTGCCTGGTGGCAGGCACCCAGCCGGGACGCCAACCCCGGCGAGGCGATCGTTGGTCTCGCGCATGCCCTGGAAACCCAGCTCGGCCATCTCGGCTTCACCATGCTCGACGCGCTCGGCAGTGACGACCGCCTGCGCGGTTTCCTGACCCGCCTCTCCGGGCTGTTGCGCGATCAGCCGGTGCTGCTGGTGCTGGACAACCTGGAATCCCTGCTCGCCCGGTCCGGTTCCTGGCGCGATCCGATCTGGTCCGCCCTGATCGAGACGTTGACGGGACACGGCGGTCAGTCCCGGGTCGTGCTCACCAGCCGGGTGGTCCCGGCCGGACTGGACACCGAGACGGTGGCCGTCCTGCCCACCCACGCGCTGTCCCTGGCCGAGTCGATCCTCCTGGCCCGGGAGCTCAAGAATCTGCGTCTTCTGCTGCACGACGACCCCGGCCCCGATCGCGCGGCCCGGGTCACTGCCGACCGGGCCCTGGCGCGTACGGTGATCCGTCTGGTCCAGGGCCATCCGAAGCTCCTCGAACTCGCCGACGCCGCGGCCGCCGACCCGGACCGGCTGCGGGCCTGGCTGGCCGCCGCCGAGCAGGCCGTGGGCGACGCTCCGCTCGCTGCCTTCTTCGCCACCGGCGCAAGCGATCTGGACGACGACGATTTCCTCAGCGTGCTGAGCCAGTGGACGGTCGGTGCGCTGAACGACCTGCCGGAGCCGGCCCGCCGTCTGGCCGCGGTGCTGGCCTGCCTGGAAGACGCCGACCGGCAGTCCACGATCGTCGAGGCCGCGTGGCCGGAGCTGGGGGAGGGGCCACTCGGCGACGCCGTGGCGGCACTCCAGGCCGCCGCGATCGTCGATCCGGTACCGGCCACGCCCACCGATCCGGACTCGATAGTGATCTACACCGTGCACCCCGGTGTGGCCGAGGCCATCCGGGGTAACGCCGACTCCGGCCTCCGCCTGGCGGTGGACGAGCTGCTGGGCAAGATCTGGCGGCAGACCTGCCGGGAGCAGATGGAGTTCGAGGACCAGGGCAGCCCGACCGCGACGGCGATGGCGGTGCACGCCGCCCTCGCGGCTGTTCCGTACCTGCTGCGCCGGTCCCGCTTCGACGAAGCCGTCGTCCTGCTCGGCCATGCCTACAACCGGGACCGTGCGCCGGCCCAGGTTGCCCGGATATCCGGCTACCTGCAACAGGTACGCGCCCGCGCGACAGACCCGGTCTTGCGGATGACCGGTGACCTCCTCTACGGCGCCGTGTTGAGCTCCGCCGACCCGGACCAAGCCGAGGTTCTGCTGCGCGCAGTGCTTGACCAGGCGCGCGCCGAGGGCATCGAAGGGCTGTCCGACGCGGCGGCCAGCGCGCTCACCGAACTGCTGCAGGCGCGGGGGCGGCTGACCGAGGCCCTGCAGATTGCCGAGGAAACCGGCGACGAACCCGCCCGGCTGCGCATCCTCGTGCTGGCCGGGAAATACCCGGAGGTACTCGACCGGGCCACCACGCTCCTCGATGACGCCACGGCCCGGGACGCCGGCCGGTGGACAACCCGCGAGCAGCTCCTCGACCTCGCCGTTTTCGCGGCCCGCGGGGTGGAGAAGTGGTCTCTCGCGCTCGACTTCAACCGCCGCATCGGGCACAGCGAACAGCAGCGCGGCGCCAGCGCCCACGAACGGGCCCGGACCCGGCTCAACGAGGCGAACCTGCTGCGCCGGCTGAACCGCTATGCCGAGGCAGATCGCCTGCTGCTGGACTGCCAGCAGACGTTCGAGGACCTCGACGACATTCGGCAACTCAGCGAGGTGTTCAGCTCCCGCGCCCAACTGGAGTTCCTGCGCCACCGCCAGATCCTCGCGGTCGAACTGGAGGAACGAGCGCTGCGGTACGCGTACACCGCCCCCGAAATCAACCGCATCGCCATCTGTCATCAGCACCTCGGCGAGTACCTGCAGCGTTCCCGGCCGCGGAGCGCCGCCGCGAATCTGCTCGCCGCCGCGTTGCTGTGGCAGGTCACCGGCCACGACGCGTTCCACGCGACGATGACCGCCCTATCAATGATCGATCCGTGCCGCGGCGGAAACGCTCTGCCGAAAAACCTCGACGCGCTGACCGCCCAGCTCGAGTCAATTCCGGGCGTACGCTTCGGCGCCGTCTTCGCAAATCTCGTACCGGACCCGGACGAGCGCGTCGCGCGGTTCGACGCCATCACCACGCACACCGAACGCTTCGTCTACATCCGCGGCGGTGGTGAATTCCTCGTCCCGACACCCCGCGCACCGCGGCGGCCGAAAGTCAACCGCAACCGCCGAAAGCGATGAAGGAGCCGGGTCAGATGCTGGGCAGGGGGCGGTCATCATCGGCGTGGTAGTAGCGGACGTCGACGCCCGGCAACTCCCGCTGCAACTCGTGCGCCAAGGCCAGGCCCTGCTGGACCCAGCCGGAGCTGTCCCAGTCGTCAGTGAGCTGACCGCTCGTACGTCTCGTTCCACGCGCGCATCCGCTGCACGAGCGATTCGGAGACGCCGAGGCTCATCAGCGACACCGGCCCGCCGTCGCCCCGCGGCCGGTCCCACACCGGATCCCCGACGCTGTACTCAGCCATGACGAGCAGCGCCGCCGGGCGATAGGGCTCGCCGGCTCGAGGTCAGGCGGTCCGCGCGCCACTCAAACTCGAACCCCGGGTTTGCCAGTTTGCTGCTGCTCGCCATGAGTGAACGTGGTGAGTTCGGCAGGGGCACTTTCTCGGTCGGCGATGGCGGCTTGGATGCGGCGGAGCGTGCGTAGGGCCTTCTTGGCTGCAGCGCGAACCTCCCCGTCGAATACAGTTACGCCACGATCGGCGGCCATCAGGCGCTCCAGCGTCGGTACCGCCCGGTCGTCGCCGGTTGAGCCGAGCGCGACGGCAGCCCAGTACCGCTGAG
>DASWMR010000430.1:0-7086 GCA_036399635.1 Actinoplanes sp.
GACCCGCAGCACGCTGGGCACGAACTCCGGGTCGGTCAGTGACCGGGTGTAGTTCTCCAGGCCGGCCCAGATCTCGGTGCGGGCGCCCTTGCCGAGCCCCAGGCCGCTGACGTTGACCCGGCGCAGGCTCAGGTAGCCGGCATAGCCGATCGGCGCGGCCAGGAAGACCGCGAACAGCAGCAGCGCGGGTGCCAGGAACGCGTACGGTGCGCTGGTACGCCGCTGGGTGGGAGATGTCATCGCCGTCCTCCTCCGATCGAGGGGTGCGGGGCGCGGCCGAAGCCGCGCCCCTGTCGAAAACCTCAGCCGGTGACCTGGAACCCGGTGTTCTTCAGGTCGTCGATCGTGGCCTTCTGGATGGTGGCGAGCGCCGCGGTGAAGCCGGCCGCGTTCTTGGCCTCGGCGGCCTTGGCGAAGGCGTCGTTGAACGAGCTGTATGCCACATTGACGTTCGGGCCGTAGGTGAACGGCTTGGTGACCTTGGCTGCCTCGGCGGCGAGCGTGTAGAAGTCCGGCTGGTTGCTGAAGAAGGCCGGCGGCGTGGTGAGCACAGCCGCGGAATCGGTGGCGGCGGGGTAGACGTTCGCCGTACCGGCCAGGGCCTTGATGCCGGCCGGGTCGCTGTTCAGCCAGGTGATGAACTGAGCGGCCTGCGCCTTGTGCTTGCTCTGCGAGGTGACGCTGGTGGCCGAGCCGCCCCAGTTGCCGTTGGCCGGTGCAGCCGGGTCCCAGTTGGGCAGCTGAGCGGCCGTCCACTTGCCCTTGGTCTTGGCGGCGTTGTCCTGCAGCACACCCGGGCTCCAGACCGAGCCGACCCAGCCGACCTGGGTGCCGGCGTTGAGCGCGGCGTTCCACGCGGGGGTGTACATCGGCTTGTTGTCGATGGCACCCTCCTGCACGAGCCCGCCCCAGAAGGCGGCGACCTTCTGCGTGACGGCGTCATTGATCGCGACCGACCAGGAGTCACCCTGCACGCCCCACCACGACGCGCCGGCCTGCTGGGCGAGACCGGCGAACTGGCCCGGGTCGTTCGACGAGAAGGTGCCGAGGAACTGCTTCGGGTTCGCCTTGTGGATCTTCCGAGCCGCGTCGGCGTACTCGTCCCAGGTCGTCGGGGCCTTGACCCCGGCCTTCTCAAGGACGTCGGAGCGGTAGTAGAACATCATCGGGCCGGAGTCCTGCGGCACGCCGTAGACCGCCTCGGAGCCCAGGGTCACGCTGTTCCAGGCCGACTCGGGAAACTTCGACTTGAGCGACCCGGCCTCCTTGGCGATGTCCGTGATCGCGTCCGCGGAGACGAGCGTGGGGATCTTCTGGTACTCGGCCTGCATGACGTCCGGCGCGCCGCTGCCGGCCTTGATCGCGGTGAGCAGCTTGGCCACCGCCGGGTCGCCGCCGTCCTGCTTGTTGACCGTGACGTGGATGTCCGGGTGCGTCGAGTTCCAGCCCTCGACGACCTTGTCCATGTTCGGCGCCCAGCTCCAGTAGGTCAGCTCGACCTTCTCACCGGGCTTCGCGCTCTCGGTGTTGCTCGGTTCGTCGTCCGAGCTGCACGCGGTTGTCAACAAAAGCGCCGCGGCCAGGACGCCGGCGAGCGGCAGAAGTGTCTTCTTCATCGATGCTCCTCGTTCGCAAACGGTCGCTGGCAGGGAGACGTGCGTCACCGACAGGACCTGTGACCGGTTACAGTGCGGCCCCAACACACAGATGTCAAGTCCTTGCGTCCTCTCAGTTAAGCCGCGGTATCTTGCCGTGTTATCGACCTGTGACCGGTTACAGTCGTGTCTTTCGCGAAGGAGGCCCCGTGACGCTTACCGTCCGGCACCAGCCCTGGTCCGAGCCGCTCACCCGGCCGCGGATGAGCAACGCCGAGGACGCGCGCCCGGGCCTGTCACTGACTAGTCGCTACGTGAGCCGCGGCGGGGTCCCGCTGATCCCGGTGACCGGGGAGATCCACTACAGCCGGTTGCCCCGCGACCGCTGGCGCGAGCGGCTGCGGGCGATGCGCTCCGGGGGAGTGACGGTCGCCAGCACGTACGTCTTCTGGCTGCACCACGTCGAGCAGCGGGGCCGCCCCCGCTTCGACGGGAATCTGGACGTCGCGGCGTTCGCGCGGCTGTGCGCCGAGGAGCGGCTCGACCTGATCCTGCGGATCGGCCCGTGGTGCCACGGCGAGACCCGCAACGGCGGCTTCCCGGACTGGGTGCAGCACGCCCCGGTGCGGCACCGCACCGACGACCCGGGGTATCTCGCCCTGGTGCAGGAGTGGTTCGGCCAGCTCGCGGGCGTCGTCGGTGGCGTCGACTTCCTCGGCATCCAGGTCGAGAACGAGCTCTACGACCAGCCCGGCCACCTGCTCACGCTGAAGCGGCTGGCCCGGGAGGCCGGGCTTTCCGCACCACTGTGGACGGCCACCGCGTGGGGCGGCGCCGAGCTGCCCGAGCAGGAGCTGCTGCCGCTGTACGGCGGCTACGGCGACGGCTTCTGGGTGGACGCCGACGCGCCCTGGGACCCGTCGTTCCGCGACCACTACTTCTTCTCGCACGTGTGGGACGACCCCGGCATCGGTGCCGACCTGCGGCGCATGCACCAGGCGCGGTTGACGACGGCCCAGCCGCGTACGCCCTCGGTGCACTTCCCCCCGGCGACCTGTGAGCTCGGCGGGGGCATGGCCACCGCATACCACCGGCGCCCGCGCCCCGCCGCGCTGGACATCGCCACCATCGCCCATTGCAAGATCGGCAACGGCTCGGCCTGGCAGGGCTACTACATGTACGCCGGCGGTACGAATCCGCCCGGCGCGGACGGCATGCAGGAATCCCACGCCACCGGCTACCCGAACGACCTGCCGACGTTCGGCTACGACTTCCACGCCCCGCTCGGCGAGGCCGGCCTGCCCGCCGCGAGTCACGCCGAGCTGCGCCGCCAGCACGCCTTCCTGGCCGCCTTCGGCGACGTGCTGGCCGAGATGCCGTCCACCCTGCCGGACGTGCGGCCGGCCGGCGTCGACGATCAGAGCACGCTGCGCTTCGCGCTACGCAGCGACGGCACCAGCGGATTCCTCTTCCTCGCCTGGCATCAGCCGCATCAGCCGCTGCCGACCTACCGCGACGCCCAATTCCGGGTACGCCTCGACGACGGCGAACTTGTCCTGCCGTCCCGCCCGATCGACCTCCCGGCCGGCACCCTGGCCCGGTGGCCGCTCGCTCTGGTGGCCGGCGGAGTGCGCCTCGACTGGGCCACCGCGTCGGCACTGACCCTGCTGCTTCCGACGTCGGATATGCCGGCCGGCGGGGTGCCGACGCTGGTGCTGATCGCCTCAGCCGGAGTGGCGACCGAGTATGCGGTGGACGGCGTCGCCAGCCCGGTCGTGCCCGGCCTGGCACCGACCCGGCTCACCTCGGCCGGCGGCGGGGCCCTCGACCTGCTGGTACTGCCCGCCGAGCTGGCCACACAGATGTGGATCGACGAGGACGGGCCGCGGCGGCGGCTGCTGCTCTCGGCGGACGACCTCTCCTGGGGCCTGGACGGGGTGATCGAGGCACGCACCAACGGATCGCACCCGCAGGTCCGGGCCTACGACCCGGACCTGCGCGCCTTCGCCGAGGTCCCACTGACCCGGGCGGGCGCCGAACTCCCGGATCGGGCCGCCCTGCCGGCGGCGGATGCGGTGGGCGTGCCGGTGGATCTTGTGCGCGCGGCGGACGGTGCGGTTCCCGTCGCCTACGGGAAGTTCGAGGGACGGCAGTCGGCGCCGTCGCCGGCCGTCTTCGACGAGCTGGCCGCTGTTTACCGGGTTGATCTTCCGGCCTGGGCCGGCGAGGACGCCCTCGACGCCCACCTGCGTATCGACTGGGCCGGCGACGTGGGCCAGCTGCGGGTCGACGGCCGCACTGTCACCGACCGCTTCTGGGACGGCTCGCCGTGGCTGGTCAGTCTGCGCGACGCCGGTTACCGGCCCGGCGCGGAGCTGACCCTGCACCTGCTGCCGCTGGCCGCAGGCTCCACCGTGTCACTGCCGGACGACGCCCGTGACCGGATGCGCGCAGCCGACGGGCAACTGCTGGCAATCGACGCGATCCAGGTCTTCGCCCGGATCGCCTGGCGCGAGGACCAATAGAACGCGGGCCGGGGGTGGTGCGTATTGGTGAGCAGAGCAAGGTCGGCGGCATGTGCCGCGGGCGCGGCTTCCGGAACTCGCCTCTATTGAGAACTCGCCTCTATTGAGTGAGTCGCCGGTCAGGTCGTTGCTGGGGTGCGGTCGGTGGCTAGCTTTACGGCGACGAGGGCGAGCGCTGTGCCGGTCACGTAGCGCTGTGTGCGCAGCCAAGCCGGATGCCTCGCCAGGAAGAGCGCGATGGTGCCGGCGGCCAGCACCAGCAGGCCGTTGACCAGCAGGCTCACCGTGATCTGCAGGCCGCCGAGCAGGAATCCCTGTGCCACCAGGTGCCCGGCCCGCACGTCGAGGAACTGCGGGATGAGCGAGGCGTACATGATGGCCGCCTTCGGGTTGAGCAGGTTCGTCAGCAGGCCCATCGTGAAGAGCCGCCGGGGAGAGTCCGGTGGCAGCTCGACCGGCGCGAACACCGACGCGCCGCCCGGGCGCAGCGCCTTGGACGCCAGCCATCCGAGGTAGCCGGCGCCGGCCAGCTTGACCGTCAGGTACAGCTGCGGCACGGTGGTGAACACCACCGACAGCCCGAAGGCGGTGGCGGCGACGTAGCAACCGAACCCGGCCGCCACCCCGGCCAGCGAGATCAGCCCGGCCCGGCGGCCCTGGGTGATGCTGCGCGACACGACGTACATCATGTTCGGTCCGGGGGTGAGCACCATCCCGAGCGCGACCATCGCGACGCCGAGCGCCGCTCCAGCGGTGATCATACGTGGACGGTGGCACGCCCGGCCGTGCGGATCGACAGCCAATCCTCAATGCGTGGCCGTGGCGGCCCGCCATGCGGTCGGCTGCCGGCTGGGTTAGGGTCGACTCGTGGGCGTGCGCACCTGGATTGAGGGATGGCCGGTCTACCGGCAGCTGACCGGGACGGACCCGCTTGGGCGGGGTGCCGCGGCGCAGTCTGATCGGTCGAAATCGCTCACCGCCCGCACCGAGGAGGCTGACTCGGTCGCCCGCTCGGTCTGCCCCTACTGCGCGGTCGGCTGCGGTCAGCGGATCTACGTGAAGGACGGCGCGGTCGTCCAGATCGAGGGTGACCCGGACAGCCCGATCTCGCGGGGGCGGCTCTGCCCGAAGGGTTCGGCCAGTAAGAGCCTGGTCACCAGTGATCGCCGACTGCGGCAGGTGCGCTACCGCAAGGCGTACGGGACCGAGTGGGAAGACCTCGATCTGGAGACGGCGATGGACATGATCGCCGACCGGGTGCTCGCCGCTCGGGAGGCGGGCTGGGTCGACGCCGACGCCGAGGGCCGGCCGCTCAGGCACACGCTCGGCTTCGCGAGCCTTGGCGGCGCGACGCTGGACAACGAAGAGAACTACCTGATCAAGAAGTTGTTCACCGCGATGGGTGCACTGCAGATCGAGAACCAGGCGCGTATTTGACACTCCGCCACCGTCCCCGGTCTGGGGACTTCAGTCGGCCGTGGCGGGGCCACCGGGTTCCAGCAGGATCTGGTCAACGCTGATTGCATCATCATCCAGGGCTCCAACATGGCGGAGGCCCACCCGGTGGGGTTCCAGTGGGTGATCGAGGCGAAGAAGCGCGGCGCGAAGGTCATTCACATCGATCCGCGGTTCACCCGGACCAGCGCGCTCGCGCACACCTTCGTGCCGGTGCGGGCCGGGTCGGACATCGCGTTCCTGGGCGGCGTGGTCAACTACATCCTCAGCAACGAGAAGGACTTCCGGGAGTACGTGCTGGCGTACACCAACGCCTCGATGCTCGTCAGCGAGGACTTCCAGGACACTGAGGACCTGGACGGGCTGTTCTCCGGGTTCGACCCGGAGACCAACACCTACCACCAGTCCAGCTGGTCGTACGCCGGGATGGAGGAGGGCGCCCAGTCGAGCGACGACTCGCACACCGACCGGGAGACCGCGGCCGGCCAGCAGCACGAGTCGCATGGCTCGCCGATCCCGTCCGACGTGCCGCGCGATGAGACCCTGCAGGACCCGCGGTGCGTCTACCAGGTGCTGAAGCGGCACTTCTCGCGCTACACGCCTGCGGTTGTCGAGCAGGTCTGCGGCGTACCGGAAGCGCAGTTCTTGGAAGTCTGCGAAGCCTGGACCGCGAACTCGGGACGCGAGCGCACCACCGCGCTGGTCTACTCGGTGGGCTGGACCCAGCACAGCGTCGGCGTGCAGTACATCCGCACCGGCGCGATCATCCAGCTGTTGCTGGGCAACATGGGCCGGCCGGGCGGCGGGATCCTCGCGCTGCGCGGGCACGCCAGCATCCAAGGCTCCACCGACATCCCGACGCTGTTCAACCTGCTGCCCGGTTACCTGCCGATGCCGCACTACACGCAGCACGAGACGTTCGGCCAGTGGGTGGACGAGATGCGGCATCCAGGGCAGAAGGGCTTCTGGGCGAATGCCGAGGCCTACGCGGTCAGCCTGCTCAAGGCGTACTTCGGGGAGGCGGCGACCGCGGAGAACGACTGGGGATACGGCTGGCTGCCCCGGATGACCGGCGACCACGGCACGTACCGGCAGGTGCTCGACATGATCGACGGGAAGATCAAGGGGTACTTCCTGCTCGGCCAGAACCCGGCGGTCGGGTCCGCGCACGGCCGGGCCCAGCGGCTCGGCATGGCGAACCTGGACTGGCTGGTGGTCCGCGACCTGTACGAGATCGAGAGCGCCACTTTCTGGAAGAACGGCCCCGAGGTCGCGACCGGGGAGATCGTGCCGGAGCAGTGCCGGACCGAGGTTTTCCTGATGCCGGCGGCATCGCACGCCGAGAAGGAGGGGACGTTCACGCAGACCGACCGGATGCTGCAGTGGCGCGAGAAGGCGATCGAGCCCAAGAACGACCAGCGGTCCGAGCTGCACTTCTTCTACCACCTGGGCCGGCGGATCCGGGAGCGGTTGGCCGGCTCGACGCTGCCCCGCGACCAGGGCATCCGCAA
>DASWMR010000431.1:0-4906 GCA_036399635.1 Actinoplanes sp.
CCGGTCCGGCGGATTTCCGCAGCACCGGGACGGCGAAGCCGAGGAGAACGCCGGCCACGGTGGCGTGCACCCCGGACGCGTGAACCAGGGCCCAGGCCGCGAACGCGAGGGGTAGCAGCAGCCACCAGGAACGCACGCGCCGTTGGACCAGCACCGCGAACATGCCCAGCGGCAGCACGGCGGCCAGCAGCGGCAGGACCGACAGGTGCGCGGTGTAGAACACCGCGATGATGACGATGGCAAGCAGGTCGTCGACGACCGCGAGGGTGAGCAGGAAGGTGCGCATCGCGGTGGGCAGGCTCCGGCCGACCACCGCGAGGACAGCCAGCGCGAAGGCGATGTCAGTTGCGGTCGGGACGGCCCAGCCCTTGACCGCTCCACCGAGGTTGGCCAGCGTGTAGAGCAGTGCAGGGACGAGCACGCCGCCAATGGCCGCGGCTACCGGCACTGCCGCGCGACGCGGATCGCGCAGGTCACCGGCGACGAACTCGCGTTTGAGTTCGAGGCCGGCCACGAAGAAGAAGAGTGCCAGCAGACCGTCGGCCGCCCAGGTCGTCAGCGGAAGATCCAGGTGCAGGGCGTTCGGGCCGACGGTGAACCGCGTCATCGTCTCGTAGTAGTGCGCCCACGGCGAGTTCGCCCATACCAGGGCGACCAGCGTCCCGGCCAGCAGCAGGGCGCCGCCGATGGTCTCCTTGCGCAGGACGTCGGCGATACGGCGGGCCTCGGCCCAGGAGCCACGGCCGAGGACACGCGGGGTCAAACCGGGCGGAGATGTCACGGTGAGGCCTGCTTTCGGGGTCCAGTCAGCTCCATTTGCCGACCAGACTTCCCGGCGCACCGCCACTCACTCTACCCGAGGGTCTACCGGCCGGGCACAACGCGGCCGCGACGACGGCGGCCAGCGGCACGCCACCGATGCCGGCGATCACCTCGCGGACCACGACGAAGCTCCAGCGGTTCACGACCGTAGATCCCGCCTGCGGTAGCCGGCGAAGCCGACGACGGTAAGGAGTACGGCGAGCCCGGTCATCACCGCCGAGGCAGTCCAGTCGACGGTGGCCAACGGCACCGGCGCCAGATGCGCGAACGGCGACAGATTCCGCACCCAGCCCGGCGCGGCGACGCTCTCGGCGACGACCAGCAGCAGAAAGCCGCCGGTCGCCGGCACCCCGCCGACGACGCCCACCCACCGAGGCGCCCATCCGATGGCGAACACGGCGGCACCGACACTGAGCCAGACGACCGGCAGGATGTTCCACACACCGCGCAACGCCGCGACAACCCCGAAATCCCCGCCGATCAGGGTCACCCCGCACCAGGTCGCCAGCCCGGCAAGAGTGACCAGCACCATCGCCGCGCCAACGGTCGCGGTCAGCTCCGCACCGATCAGCCGGATCCGGCTGATCGGCTGGGCGGCCAGCAGGGTCAACCTCCGGTCGTTCTCAGCGGCCACGAACGCGCCCATCCGTACGGCGGTGAACCCGCCGACGGGCATGGCGAGGAGCGCGAACAGGACCGCGGCGAAGCCCGCGATGTCACCGAGCGCGTCGAGTCCGGCCGCGGCGGCCTGATCCGCCATCGCCGGGTTGTCGGTGAGGAAGCCGGTCACCGACACGGCGGTCAGGCCGATCAGCAGGTAGTAGGCGCCGATGCCGATCGCCCAGCCGGTCAACGGCCGCAGGACCCGCCGGACCGCGAACGCCTGCGTGCCGCCGAGCAGCCCCAGCCGGGGACGGCGACTGGTCGCCGCGGCGACCAGCCCGCCACGGATCTCCCGACGGTCGGCGGCGGCCAGCACCCCCACCGTGCAGGCTGCAGCCCCGGCGAGCAGCAACACCAGCGGCAGAACCCGGTTGTGAACGTAGGGTCCGCTCAGCGCCAGCAGCCCGAACGGTGACAACCACCGGATCCAGCCCAGCGCGGTGACACCGTCACCCATCATCCGCAGCAGTAGGGTCACGCCGAGCACCGCGACGGCCGTGCCGGTGGCCGCCGGCCGGCCCGGGAAGATCTGCGCGGCCAGCGCGGCCACCGCGACGAAGACCACGCCGAGAAGCCCGGTACCGGCACCGTGGATCACCGCTCCGGACCCCGGGGTGCCGGACGCGATCAGCACACCGGCAAGCAGACAACCGGTCACCGCCGGCACGACCATGACCGCGGCGAGGTGACGGAGCACGGCTTCGCGCAGCCGAACCCGTCCAGCCAGCAAGATGTCCCACCGGCCGGAGTCCTCCTCGCCGCGGGTGCTCCGGGTGGTCGCCAGGATCGCCCAGGCTCCGAGCAGTACCGCGGTGACCGTGCCGACCCGCCACACCGTGAACCCGCCCGCGGTGTCGAGACCGGCTGGTTCGCCGAACAGCGTGCGGATCGCCGGGTTCCCGGCGAGCGCCGCCAGGCTGCCCGCGGCGGCCGGGTCCGCCATCACCTGGGCGTAGGTGGTGGCGACCAGGGCAGTCATGCCGGTGATCAGCCCGGTGACGATAAGGCCGCTGCGCCGGATCTGCCGGATCGCGAGGCGAGTGACCGCCCGGCCCGCCACGGCCGGGACGGGTGGGCTGTCGATACTCATCAGGACGCCTCTGTCCCGTAGTAGTCCAGGAAGATCTCCTCGAGACTCGGTTCGCGGACCGACAGGGCGGTGATGTCAGCGTCGGCCAGCGCCTGCAAGGCAGGCGCCGGCGGACCGGTCAGAGTGAAACGCATCTGCCCCTCACCGGCGGACTCGATCGCCTCGACACCGGCAATCGTGGACAGCGACGGTGCGGTGCCCGAAAAGGAGACGGTGACCTCGGATCGGTGCAGGCCCCGGAGCCGGCCGATGGTGGCGACCTCGACAAGCCGGCCCGCGCGCAGGATGCCGACGCGGTCGCAGACGGCCTCCACCTCGGCGAGCTGGTGAGAGCTGAGAAAGATGGTCTGCCCGCGCTCACGGGCGTGGCCGACGGCGGTGCGGAACTCACGTTCCATCAGCGGGTCCAGGCCGCTGGTGGGTTCGTCGAGCACCAGCAGCGGTGCCCGGGTGGCGAACGCGGCGACCAGGGCGACCTTCTGCCGGTTGCCGGTCGAATAGGTGCGAGCCGGCTTCGACAGGTCGAGCTGAAACCGTTCGACGAGCTCGCCGCGGTAGGCCAGATCGGTGCCAGGACCAGTCTGAGCCTGCAGATGCAAGATCTCCGCGCCGGTCAGTTGCGGCCACAACGCGACATCGGCCGGCACGTAGGCCAGGAACCGGTGTGCCTGCGCGACGTCCGCGGCATCGGCGCCGAACACCCAGGCGCGTCCCGACGTGGGTCGGGCCTGCCCGAGCAGGAGCCGGATCGTTGTCGATTTACCGGCGCCGTTTGGCCCCAGGAAACCGAAAACCTCACCGGGTTGTACGTCCAAGGTCAGCTGGTCCACGGCGGTGAGGCGACCGTACCGCTTCGTCAGATCGGTAGCGCGCAGCGCGGGATGGCTCATCAGAAAAGCTCTATTCGGTCAAGCGGATATGATCGCCGACCAGGCTTCCCGGCACACCTGCGCATCACCCTACGCCGCACCTGCAACAGGCGGGATGCGCCGGTGGTCGTCAACCTGCGAGCCCCGCCGCCGAACCCGGGGACGCCAACAAAATCTTGGTGAAGGATGTCGTTATTCGGGGTGGCAGCTCCGACCGGGGGCCGCGCCTGCCGTCGGGCGCCGGACCAGGGAGACCACCGTGAAGTACATGATCATGATGTTCGCAGGGCTGAGCGCGTCGCTGGCCGACCGCAGCCCGGAGTGGATCCAGGAAATGCAGGCCACCATGATGCGGATGGACCGCGAGCTGCGTGTGACCGGTGAGGTCGTGGACAGCCAGCACCTGATGGACCCCGGTCAGGCCACCGCGGTCCGCTTCCAGAACGGCGCACCGGCGTCGACGGACGGGCCCTTCGCCGAGATCAAGGAGTCCCTCGCCGGGTACTGGATCATCGAGGGCAGTCACGAGCGGGCGGTCGAGATCGCGTCACAGGTGGTCGCGGTGACCGAGTACCCGATGGAGGTCCGGCGCGTCATGGACCAGTCGGCGCCGGAGTGACCGGCGCCCGCGGTCGGGTGCGGTGAATTCTGAGCCCGCATGGGAAGACCTGCTGCGTGAGTTGACGCCGCAGGTCCTCGGCGCGCTGGTACGCCGCCACGGGCAGTTCGACGCCTGCGAGGACGCCGTCCAGGAGGCGCTGCTCGCGGCCGCCGTGCAGTGGCCGGCCCAGGGCGTGCCGGAGCGGCCGCGGTCGTGGCTGCTGACCGTCGCCAACCGTGCGTTGATTGACTTCTGGCGCACGGACAGCGCCCGGCGTCGCCGGGAGGCGACGGCTGCCGTCGAAACTCAGGACCGAGTCTCCGAGGAGCAGGACGTCCTGGTGCTGTTGTTCCTCTGCTGCCACCCCGCCCTGTCGCCGCCGTCGCAGCTCGCGCTCACCCTGCGGGCGGTGGGTGGGCTCAGCACCGCGCAGATCGCCGCCGCGTTCCTGGTTCCCCAGGCCACCATGGCGCAGCGGATCGGCCGGGCCAAGCAGCACATCCGCGACGCCGGCACCCGATTCGTGCTTCCGCCGCCCGCCGAGCGGGCGGCTCGGCTCGGCGTGGTCCTGCACGTGCTCTACCTGATCTTCAACGAGGGCTACACCGCCAGCGCCGGCCCGGACCTGCACCGGACCGACCTCATCACGGAAGCCATTCGGCTCACCCGGCTGGCGCATCAGCTGCTGCCCGGCGAAGGCGAGGTCACCGGGCTGCTCGCGCTCATGCTGCTCACCGACGCCCGCCGGGCCGCGCGCACCGACCTCGACGGGTCGATCGTCCCGCTCGCCGAGCAGGACCGGACCCGCTGGGACGCCGCCGCGATCGCCGAAGGGCAGGCGCTGCTGACCCGCACCTTGGG
>DASWMR010000432.1:0-2852 GCA_036399635.1 Actinoplanes sp.
TCGTGCACCACGGTGTTGCCGTGCAGGATGCGGAACCATTCCTTGGTGCTGCCCCGCGGCCAGTACACCTCGACGCGCCAGTACCCGTCCGGCGTCTGCATCGCGCCGATGATCCGTTCCACCCGCCCGACGGTGCCACTCGACGATCACGATGCACAGGTGCAACGACGAACTACAGCAGTGGAATTTGCCGAGGCCGAGTCCTACCGAGGCTCGAGCTCGGCGAGGTGGCCGCGCAACTCGTCGACCGCCGGGGTGGAGCCGATCTCGGTGTAGAGCTCGAGGGCCTGCCCGTAGTGCTGCCGCGCAGCATCGACGTCACCCCCGGCGCGGTGGGCGTGACCGAGGCCGGCGAAGGCACGGGCCCGCTGGTCGGGTGGTGGCCCCATGCCCAGCGCCCGGGCGTGCTCGCTCAGCGCGTCGCCGGGCCGCCCCGCAGCAAGAGCGGCCTCACCGATGCCGTTGCGGGCTCGGGCCACCCCCTCCAATTCGCCGGACTCCTCGAACAGCGTGAGCGCCTCCCGGTGTAGAGCGTCGGCCCGGTCGGTCTCACCGAGGCGGGTGTGGACGCTGCCGAGTCCATCCAGCGCCCACGCCTCCATCCGGGCATGGCTGAGCCGCCTGGACAGCGCCAGAGCCTGTTCGTGGTGGTCAATGGCGGCCCGATAGCGACCCAGCGCCATCTCGGCGACGCCGAGGTTGTGCAGCGCGGAGGCCTCCGCGGTCGACCGGCCGGTGTTCCGGTACAGGGCCAGCGCCTGCTCCAGGCGGTCCACGGCGGCCTGGGGGCGGCCCCGGTTGTTCTCGATGACGGCGAGGTTGTTCAGCGCCACGCCTTCGCCGGTGCTGTGGCCGACCGCTTGGAACAGGACGAGTGCCCGCTCGGCCAGCTCGGCGGCGGCCGGGTAGCGACCCCGCCGCTTCTGGATGACGCCGAGGTTCACCAGGGCGCGGCCCTCCCCGATCCGGTCGCCGACCTGCCGGAAGAGGACCAGTGCCTGCTCCAGATGGGTGGCTGCGGCGTCGATCCGGCCCTGCAGGATGGTGACGCCGCCGAGGCCGATCAGCGCATGGGCCTGCCCGGCCGCGTCGCCGACCAGCCGGGCCGCGTCCCGCGCGTGCCCGTGGATGACCACCGCATCGAGCCAGTGGCCGCCCTCGAGGTAGCGGTACAGGGTGCGGGAGAGGGCGACCGTGTGGGTCGGCCAGCCATGGGTGGCCGTGTGCGCGGCGGCTGCCGTCAGGCAGAGCCGCTCGGCGTCCAGCCAGCGTTGGGCGGCCTGCGGGTCGGCGAGGGCCGGCGCGGAGGTAGCGGGTTTCGGCAGGTCGGTGCCGGGATGGCTGCTCGCCAGCTGCAGAGCCACGGTGGCCGTCGCGGCACCGGACAGGTAGTAGTCGAACAACCGGCCCGCGGCCCCCCGGCGGTCGACTTCGGACTCCTCCGCGGTGGCCAGACCGGTGGCGTAGGCGCGCAGCAGGTCGTGCATGCCGTACCGGCCAGGGCCGGTGTGGTGGACGAGATGGGCACGGGCGAGCCGGTCCAGGGCGCGCCGGGCCGGTGCGAGGCCGACGTCGGCGAGCGCCGCGACGGCGTACGCGTCGAAGTCCGGTCCGGGGTGCAGCCCCAACAGGCGGAAGAGCCGGGCGACGTCTGGCGGTAGGTTCCGGATCGACCAGGAGAACACCGCCGTGAGCGAAGCGCGGGGGTCACCGTCGACGTCCAGCAGCTCCAGCCGCTGCTGCTGGTCGGCCAGCTCCGCCACCAGTTCCGCCAGCGGCGCCGTTGCGCGGGCAGCCGCCAGTTCGGCGGCGACCCGCAGTGCCAGCGGAAGGTCGGCGCAGAGCGCGGCAAGCGCAGCCGCGGCGCCGGTGTCGGCGTCAACCCGGTCACCGATCAGCCGGCGCAGCAGGCCGACCGCGTCGGCGCGGGGCAGCAGATCGAGGTCCAGCCGCTGGCCGCCGTCCACTGCGACCAGCCCGGCCAGGCTGTCCCGGCTGGTCACGAGGACCGCGCACGAATTCGTCCCGGGCAACAGCGGGCGGACCTGTTCGACGGTGGCCGCGTTGTCCAGCACGATGAGTAGACGCCGCCCGGCGACCTCGGTGCGGTATCGGGCGGCCAGCTCGTCGGGGCCGGCGGGCACCTCGGGTTCGGCGACGCCCAGCGCGTTGAGGAACCGGGTCAGCACCTCACCGGGTGACGTCGGCCGGTCCGGGTCGTAGCCGCGCAGGTTCACATAGAGCTGCCCGTCCGGGAAGCGGTCGCGGACCCGGTGGGCCCAGTGCACCGCCAACGCGGTCTTGCCCACGCCCGCGGTGCCGGCGATGGCGGATATCACCACAGCGGCTGGCCGGTCGCCGCCGTCCAGCAGCTCGGTGAGCCGCCGCAGGTGGTCGCCCCGGCCGACGAAGCCGGCCACGTCTGCTGGGAGCTGCGCCGGGGTCGACCGGCGCGCCGTGGCGGTCGGCGGTGCGGCATCGTCCAATGCGGACTCGCAGAACCGCTCCCGGTCGGCGCCGTCCAGCGCGAACGCGTCGGCCAGCAGTCGCACCGTGCCCGGCCGGGGACGCGTGATTCGACCGGACTCGAGGTTGCGGATACTGCGGACGCTCACCCCAGTCCGGGCGGCGAGTTCCTCCTGCGTCAGGCCCCGTCGTTGACGGTGGGCCCGCATCTGCGCGCTGAACATCCGTTCCCTCCCGGGCCATGCCCGACCGCAGCCGCCCTGGATCCTATCGACGAAGTTGCCGGTGAACTGCCGGGCGCCGACCTGTCCGCGGCCGACGCGCTGGGCCATCGTGAAGGGCGTCCGGCGGGCGGCCTTCGTACCGGTGAGGTCTTTCGCCCTGGA
>DASWMR010000433.1:0-2053 GCA_036399635.1 Actinoplanes sp.
CGTGCAGGCCGTGGTCCGCATCTCGGGCACCTCGTCGGTGCCCTCGTTGACCACGCAGTCGCCCTTCTTCACATTGAAGCGGGCGTCCTCACTGCCGACCACCGCCGGTGCTGGATTCGCCGCGGCGGAGGTCGCCGGCGCGGCCTTGGTGGCGGGGGCGTCGGTGCGCTTGTTCAACAGCCACAGGGTCGTACCGAGGCCGACGCAGATCAGCAGGCCGAGGCTGACGACCAGGGCGAGCATCGGGATGTTGCGCTTCCGGGGGGGTGGTGGCTGGCTCCAGCCGGGACCGGTGTCGCTGATCGGCGCGGAGTCCAGTCCAGAGTGGTAGGACACCGGCTGCTGCGGGATGGACGGCGGGTGCCCGCCCCAGGCCGGCTCCGGTGTGGGGCTGGACAGACCCCACGGCGGCGCCTCCTGCCCACCCCAGATTGGTGCGGACGCGCTGTGGTCCCCCCAGGGGTCGGCGGGTTCGGCGTAGGGCTCCTCGGAGCCCCCGCCAGACCAGGGCGGGCCGGAATGCGGGCCGTTCTGCGACATCAGGGAAATCCTCCGGGCCTTTTCGCTGCCTGCCACCGTAGCGTGCGCAGACGCCACAAACCCGTACGGAATCGCCGCGGTTGTCGGCAAGACGACCCCCGCGGCCCCGGCCGGACCATTACGGTGCACGGTCGTGTCACCACTTCTCGTGATTCTCGCGGCCGCGTTCGGCGCGGCCACCGCCGCCTTCCTGCCGCGTGTCGCGCACCGACTCGCCGTCCGCTCCGGCGAGTCAGCCCGGTCGGCGTGTGCGACCTGTGCGGCACCGTTGCCCGGCTGGATCCGGGCCGGGCCGGCCTGTCGATGCGCCCGGTGGCCGGTCGTGATCGTGGGGGTCGGTGCGGGCGTGTCGGTGCTGTTGACCCTCGCCGTCGGAGCGTCCCCGCTGCTGCCCGGCCTGCTGCTGGCCGCCGTCCCGGGACTGCTGCTGGCCGTGATCGACCTGCGCTGCCTACGCCTACCGGACCGGCTGGTCGGTGCGCTGGCCGCGATCGGCGCGGTGCCGCCGGCCATCGTGCATCCGGAACGGATCGGCACCGCACTCGTGGCCGGTGGACTGGTGCTGACGGCGTACCTGCTGGTGGCGCTCTTGCCGCGAGGCGGCCTCGGTCTCGGCGACGTGAAGCTCGCCGGGGTGCTGGGTCTGATCCTGGGGTTCGCCGGCTGGCCGGCGGTGCTCGTCGGCGTGCTCGCGCCGCACCTGATCAATGGGCCGATCGCTGTGGTGCTGCTGCTCACCGGGCGGGCCGGGCGCCGACGACCGCTGCCGTTCGGGCCGGCCCTGCTGGCCGGCGCGGTGCTTGCGCTCTTTTAGATCAGCCGCAGCTGGCGGTCCTTCGGGCGGGCCGGGACGGTGTCGCCTAGCCGTTCGAACAGGCCGGAATCGATCGCGTCGAGGAACGGCGTCGGTGCCTGCTCGCGTTCGCTGCCGTGCCGGAAGCGCCGAGCCGTGTGGCTCAGGTAGAGCCGGTCCTGGGCGCGGGTCAGGCCGACGAAGAAGAGCCGTCGCTCCTCCTGCTCATCGGGCGTGCTGCCCGGCCAGCGCAGTGGTAGCAGGCCGTCCTCGCAGCCGACCAGGAAGACCACCGGGAACTCCAGGCCCTTCGCGGCGTGCAGGGTCAGCAGGTTGACCGCCTCGGCCCGCGGGTCCAGCGCGTCCACCTCGGCGCCGGTGGCGATCTCCTGGAGGAACCGCGGCAGATCGTCGCCGACCCGGCGGGCCAGCGGCATCAGTAGATCGGCGGCGGCCCAGATGTCCTCCGGGGCGACCTGCTCGGCGTCGAGGGTCGGCGCCGCGTAGCGCTGCGCGAGCAGCTCGGCGGTGAGCCGCACCCGGGTGGCGAGCGTGCCGCCCGGTGCCCCGGCGTGCCGCAGCTCGCGCGCGATCACCTGCACGCCTATCCGGTCGCGGAGGCGGTTGTGCGAACGCTTCTGCACCGGCACCCCGGCTCGGGACAGCGCCTCGACGATCGGCCCGGACTGAGCGTCGGTGCGGTACAGCACGGCGATGTCG
>DASWMR010000434.1:0-14063 GCA_036399635.1 Actinoplanes sp.
CCTGGGCGCGACTGCTGGTGGCCAGGCCGCAGCCGCTAACAGCCGCCTGGGCGCGCCCGCTGGTGGCCATGGCTGTCCTCACGTTGGTGGCCGTGGTGCTTCTGGGAATCTCCGGGTGCTCGGCGGGTCACGATTCGCCGATCGCGCCGGCGCACCCACCGACGGCCGGGCCGGAGTCGGCTCCTGCGTCCGGGCCGGCGGCGGCTCCGCCGCCGGCGAGTCCGGCGGCGGGGGCGCCGATCGACCGCTTCGTGGCGGCCGCGCAGCAGCAGCTGCCCACCGTCGTGATGGACCGCCGCGACGAGGAGGTCGCCGAGATCGGCAAGCTGGCCTGCGAGTCGCTCGCGGCGGGCCGGACGCCCGCGGCCATCGTGGGCGAGATCAGCGACTACGGGGTGTCGGCGACGGACGCCCGCCAACTGCTCACCCTGGCAGCGAACACCGCCTGCCCCGCCTGACCGTCGCGCCCCACCCGAGAGCCCCGATCGGCCGAAAGTCGTAGCCGCGTACAGCAGATGCGAACGGACGTCAGATGCCGGGCACAGGCCCGCGTCCGATGCTGGAGTTACCCACCCAGCAGGAGGCAACGATGTCCGCACGAGGAATCCTCACCATGGTAGGCACCGCGGTCGGCGGCCTGATCGGCTGGACCGAGACCCCACCGCCGGCCGATCCGGCAAGCCTGCGAGCCCTGCTCACCGACCTCGGCCTGCGGCCCGGCCGCAGCGAACCGGAACTCACGGCGGCGGTCCGCACCTTCCAGGCCCGGGCGGGCCTCGAGCCCGACGGCGTCGCCGGCCCGCGGACGGTCCATCTGCTTGCCCGGTACGCCAAGGAAGTGCGCGAACTGCGCCTGGACCTCGCCGCATAGCGTGCGCTGCGCCTGGACCTCGCCGCATAGCGTGTGCTGTCTGGGCCTCGCCGTGTCGGCGCCGCGGTCGAGTCTTAGAGTCGCCAGCATGACGATTTCGCCGACGACCGTCGACGGGCTGATCACTTTTCGCGACGAGGCGACCGGAGAACGCGCCACGCTGAGCGCCGCCGAGGTCGGCGGGTGGACGGCGGCGACCGCGGCGCTGCTGACCGAGGAGTGCGGGCTCCGCCCGGGCGACCGCGCCGCGGTGCTGCTGCCGCCGCACTGGCAGACCGCCGCGGTGCTGCTGGGCGCGTGGGCGGCCGGCATCGAGGTGTCATTCCGCGGCTGGTCCGCGGCCGGCCTGTCACCGGCCGGCGACCCGCTGGACGTCTCGTTCGTGGAGCTGCGCCGCATCGGCAGCTGGCTCGACGACGTACCGGCGGCCACCCACCAGTTCGTGCTTGGCCTGGCCCCCGGCGGGGCGCTGATCGAGCCGATGCCGGCCGGATACCGGGACTACCCGACGGCGGTTCGCCCACACCTCGGTGCCACTCCCCCGCAGCCGGCCGCCGGCGTCCACCAGGCGGCGACCGTGGACGGCACAACCTTCGGTCAGTACGGCGCGGTGGCCGCCGGCATCGCCAAGATGCACGGGTTCGGCCCGGGCGACCGCGTGCTGATCGACGCGAACACCAGCGAGGAGCCGCTGACCTGGCTGCTCGCGCCGCTGTCGGCGGGCGCATCGGTGGTGCTCTGCCGAAACCTGAACCCCGACCGGCTGGACACCGTGGTCGCCGAGGAGCAGATCACGCGGGCCTTCCGACCGGAAGCCTCTTGACCCGGCAAAAAGCGGTGAGCAGGGACTACCGCATGACGAGCGGTCTGCTCACGCGGCTGGCGTGTGTCAGCTCCACCTGGACGCCGCAACAACGCCTCCACGTCGGCAATGTCGCTTGGGCCGACAGCCACGGCGACGGCAGCTCCACCCCGGACGCCACTCTTGGGTGGGGCGAGCCCATGGTCGGGTTCGCCGATATTTGGCAAGCCGGCTCGGCCGGCACGCCGGCGGAGGCGACCATTCACCTGTCACCTCCCGCAGACGACAAACAGCGCAAGGCAGCGATACAGGACCTGCTGGACAAGGCGCCAGTGGTCACACTGGAGGTGTCACGGCAAGACACCGCGCTGGTCGACGCACTCCTGGCGAACGGTTTCCGGGAGGCCGCAGGGCCGTGGTTCGCCCAGCTGTGGCGGACCGTGAACGACCTTTCCGATCTGGATGACTGGGTGCCGGCCGACGGCTACACCATTCGAGCGATGAACCCCGCCAGACCCACTGACTTGGCCGAGCGAGTGGAATTGCACCGTAGATGCTGGGATCCGGCCCGGATCAAGGCAATGCTCGGGCTGGCGATCACCGGCGCAGAAGCAGGATCCAGCTACTCGATGGAAAAGCACCACGCTGCGATGAGAACGCCGGTGTATCGCCCGGAGCTCGACCTGGTGGCCGTGGCAGCGAACGGAGACTTCGCGGCGTATGCCCTGGGCTGGATGGACGAGCAACACGGCTGCGTCCTGTTCGAGCCGATCGGAACGGACCCGGCGCATACCGGCCGAGGGCTGGCCCGAGCTATCTGTTCCGAGGTGCTGCGAGTGGCTCGGGAGCTGGGCGCCGTCCAGGCTGTCGTCGCACCACGCGGCGACGCCGGATACCCGGTCCCCCGACGGCTCTACCAGAGCCTTGGCATGCGCGAAGTCGCCCAATTCGTCCCGCTCACCAATGAGCACTGAGTGCGGGAGCTCAGTCAGCAGATCGGTGGATCGCCTCAGTCGTCGAAGGTGACCACCACCTTCTCGGTGGTGGGGGTGGACTGGCAGGTCAGCACGAAGCCGGCGGCCAGCTCGGCCGGCTCGAGGGCGAAGTTGCGCCGCATCGTTACCTCGCCCTCGACCACGCGTGCCCGGCAGGTGCCGCAGACGCCGCCCTTGCAGGCGAACGGCAGGTCGGGCCGGGAACGTTGCGCTCCCTCCAGCACGGTGGTGCCGCCGGTCACGGTCATCGTCGTCGTGCGGCCGTCGAGCAGCACGGTCACCTCGCTGCCCGGGCCGGTCGGGTGCGCGTCGGCGCGTTTCGGCTCCGGTGGTACCTCGTCGACCCAGAACAGCTCGCGGTGGATCCGTTCGGCGGGAACGCCGGCCCGGCCGAGCACCTCGACCGCGTCGGTGACCATCCCGAACGGCCCGCACAGCCACCAGTGATCCACAGCCGGCACGTCGATCAGCACCGGCAGCAGGGCGCGCAGCCGGGCGGCGTCGAGCCGGCCACTGAGCAGGTCGACCTCGCGCGCCTCCCGGGACAACAAGTGCACCAGCTCGACCCGGGACGGGTGACTGTCCTTGAGGTCGGCGAGCTCCTCGGCGAACATCACTGTGTCCGCCCGCCGGTTCCCGTACAGGATGCCGACCTGCGCCGCCGGATTGCGCAGCAGCGACGACGCGATGGAAAGCACCGGCGTGATCCCGGAGCCGGCGGCAATCATGACGTGCCGGCCACCGGCCGCCAGGTCCGGGGTGAACGTGCCGCTCGGCGGTGCCACCTCGACCGCATCGCCCACCCGCACGTCGTGCACCAACCAGCGGGAGATCAGCCCGCCGGGCACCTCGCGAACCCCTATCCGGGGCGCGGCGCCGGCCGGAGCGCAAATCGAGTACGACCGGCGCTCGTCGGCGTCGTCCGCCGGTCGCCGCACGGTGAGCGACTGACCGGGCCGGAACGCGTACGCCGCGGTGAGTTCGGCCGGCACCTCGAACGTGACGGCCACCGCGTCGTCGCAGAGCCGCTCGACGGCGGCGACCCGCAACGGATGGAACTCGTGCGCCGCCACCTCAGATCTCCTTCACGTGCTCGAACGGTTCCCGGCACGCCGGGCAGCGGCGCAGGTCGCGGCAGGCGGTGGCGCTGAACGCGGCGATCCGCTCGGTCTCGGCGTGCCCGCACTGGGGGCACGCCACGGTGGCTGCTGGGGCGCCCAGCAGGAGCGGGATCGGACCGGCCGCGCGGCGCGGCACCGGACCGGGCGGCGCGATGCCGGCGGCGGCGAGCTTCGCCCGCCCGGACTCGGAGATCCAGTCGGTGGTCCAGGCGGGCGCCAGCACGGTACGCACCTCGGCCCGCCCGAAGCCGGCATCGCGCAGGGCGGTGACGATGTCGTCGCGGATAGCCGCCATCGCCGGACAGCCCGAATAGGTCGGCGTGATCGCGACAACCACACCGTCCGCCGTCTCGCGCACTTCACGGACGATCCCGAGCTCGGCGAGCGTGAGCATCGGCAGTTCCGGGTCGGTGACCGTGGCCACCACGTCGGCCGCGGTGGCCACACCGGCGTTCACCACACACCACCCGGCGTCGCCCGCGCGACCTCTTGCATCTCGGCGAGGATCTCGGCCAACGCCGCCGTGTGCACACCGTCGCGCCCCGAGCCCGCACCACCGGGACCGCCAGCCGGCCCGGACGCCAAATCCGCACCACCCGACCCGGCAGCAGACCCGGACGCCGAACCCGCACCACCCGACCCGGCAGCAGACCCGGACGCCGAACCCGCACCACGCGCACCGGCGAAGTCGGGATGGCGCAGAGTCGCGGCGGTCACCACCTGGGCGAGCACGGCGTCGAATTCCGGGCGCAGCGTCGACGGGTCGACCGCCACCCCGGCGGCGGCCAGGCGCAGCTCGACGTCGTGCGGTCGGAAGAGCTCGCCGACCAGATCGGACACGGCGTCGAGCGCCGACTGCATCCGGTCGTGGGAGAGCGGGGTGCCGTCGCCGAGGCGCGCCACCCACTGCGCCGCGTACTCCCGGTGGTAGGTGACCTCCTTGACGCCCTTGGCGCCGATCGCCCCCAGCACCGGGTCGCGGGAGGTGGCGAGCCGGTCGAGCAGCGCGAGCCGCCAGGCGGAGAACACCAGCAGCCGGGCCATCAGCTGCGCGAAGTCGCCGTCGGCGCGCTCCGCCAGCAGCACGTTGCGGAACTCGTGCGGATCGCGGAAATAGGCAAGCGCGTCCTCGTCGCGGCCCGCCGCCTCTGCCTCGCCGGCCCGGGTCAGCAGCAGGCGTGCCTGGCCGAGCAGGTCAAGGCCGATGTTGGCGATGGCCAGCTCGTCCTCCAGCTCGGGCGCCCTGGTCACCCACTGCTGCAGGCGGTGCGACAGCACCAGCGCGTCGTCACCGAGCATCAGGCAGTAGGCCGCCAGGTCGGCGGGGTCGACCCCGCGCGGGAGCGCGGTGGACACGCCGGCCAGCGGATCCGCGAACCCCGTCCCGTACGCCCACCGGGCGTCGTCATCGTGATCGGTGAGTGCCTCGTACGCGGCGTCGAACGACATGACCGGCCTCAGATGTGCGGAACGGAGTCGGGAATGGAGTAGTGCGTCGGGTGGCGGTAGACCTTGTCGCCACTGGGCCCGAAGAACGCGTCTTTGTCGTCCGGGCCGGAGGCGACGACGTCGTCGGAGCGGACCACCCAGATGCTCACGCCCTCGTTACGCCGGGTGTAGAGGTCACGGGCGTGGTGCAGTGCCATCGAGTGGTCGGCCGCCCGCAGCGAACCGACGTGCACATGGTTGAGGCCGCGCTTGGCCCGGACGAACACCTCGAACAGCGGCCATTCATGCCGGATCTCGTCATGCCGGATCTGGTCGTCGGTCACGCCCGCGCCTCCGCTCGCTTGGCCGCGTGTGCCGCGGCCGCCTCCCGCACCCAGGCGCCGTCCTCGTCGGCCCGGCGCCGGTGTGCCAGCCGCTCGGCGTTCAGCGGCCCGCCGCCGGTGATGACGCGCTTGAACTCGACCCAGTCGATCTCGCCGAAGTCGTGCCGGCCGCGCTCGGCGTTCCACCGCAGCGCCGGGTCGGGCAGCGTGACGCCGAGCGCCTCGGCCTGCGGGACGCTCATGTCGACGAATCGCTGCCGCAGCTCGTCGTTGCTGTGCCGCTTGATCTTCCAGGCCATCGACTGTGCGCTGTTCGGCGAGTCGGCGTCGGGTGGGCCGAACATCATCAGCGACGGCCACCACCAGCGGTCGACGGCGTCCTGCACCATCGTCCGCTGCGCCGCGGTGCCCCGCATCATCGTCATCAGCAGTTCGTAGCCCTGCCGCTGGTGGAACGACTCCTCCTTGCAGATCCGGATCATCGCGCGCGCGTACGGCCCGAAGGAGCTGCGGCAGAGCGGCACCTGGTTGCAGATCGCGGCGCCGTCGACGAGCCACCCGATCACCCCGACGTCGGCGAACGAGAGCGTCGGGTAGTTGAAGATCGACGAGTACTTCTGCCGGCCCTCGATCAGCCGCCGGGTCAGGTCGCCGCGGTCGGCGCCGAGCGTCTCGGCCGCCGAGTAGAGATAGAGCCCGTGGCCGGCCTCGTCCTGCACCTTGGCGAGCAGGATCGCCTTGCGGCGCAGCGACGGGGCGCGGGTGATCCACGCACCCTCGGGCTGCATGCCGATGATCTCGGAGTGCGCGTGTTGGGCGATCTGCCGGATCATCGTCTTGCGGTAGCCGTCGGGCATCCAGTCCCGCGGCTCGACCCGTTGATCCTTCTCGATCGTGGCGTGGAACGTGCGCTCGCCGGGATCGGTCGCAGCGACGGTGTCGGTCATGATGCCTCCCAGGGGAAGAAGCGCTGCTCGGTCCTGCGGCCGAGCTCAAGGCGGGCCACCTGTTCGGTCATGAGCGGTCACCAGCCAGGAACGCGTCCATCCGATGGCGCTTCTCCGCCGACTCGAACGGGATCGCCTGGGCCAAGTCGTCGGCGAGCGGGTGACCGCCGGGTGCGTCCGCGACCAGCGCCGTCGGAGACGAGGGCGGCGATCCGGTCACGGCCGCTCCACGAGCATCGCGACGCCCTGGCCGACGCCGACGCAGAGGGTTGCGAGGCCGCGGCGGGCGTTCTCCCGTTCCATCCGGCCGAGGAGGGTGACCGTGAGGCGGGCGCCCGAGCAGCCCAGCGGGTGACCGAGCGCGATCGCCCCGCCGTCTGCGTTGACCCGATCCTCGTCCAGCTTGAGCCGGCGGATCACGCCGAGCGACTGCACCGCGAACGCCTCGTTGAGCTCGACCGCGTCGAGGTCGGTGCCGCCCCAGCCGGCCCGGGTGAGCGCCTTCTCGGTCGCCGGGACCGGGCCGAGGCCCATCAGCTGCGGTGCGACGCCGGCGCTGGCGGCGGTGACGATGCGGGCGCGCGGGACCAGCCCGTACCGCTCGACGGCCTCCTTACTGGCGACGATCAGGGCGGCGGCGCCGTCCGAGAGCGGGGACGAGCTGGCCGCGGTGACCACCCCGCCGGAGCGGAAAACGGGCCGCAGACCGGCCAGCTTGTCGAGTGTCGAGCCGCGGCGCGGGATCTCGTCGGTCGCGACGTCGCCGACCGGAACGATCTCGTCGGTGAACCGGCCGGCGTCGATCGCGGCGACCGCCCGCTGATGGCTGCGCAGCGCGAACGCGTCGCTGTCGGCCCGGGTGATGCCGTCGAGCGCGGCGACCTCCTCGGCGGTCTCGCCCATGCTCAGGGTGACGCGCCGGTCCTCGGGACCGGTGCCGGCGCTCTTGTCGTGCTCGGCGAACAGTGGGTTGACGAACCGCCAGCCGAGTGACGAGTCGACCACCTCGCCGGGGCGCGCCCACGGCGTACCCGGCTTCTGCATCACCCACGGCGCCCGGGTCATCGACTCGACACCGCCCGCCACGATCACGTCGGCCTGGCCGGCCCGGATCGTGTTCGCCGCGGAGACCACCGCGGTGAGACCACTCGCACAGAGCCGGTTGACCGTGTAACCCGCAACGCTGTCCGGCAGCCCGGCCAGCAGCACCGCCATCCGGGCGACGTTGCGGTTGTCCTCGCCGGCCTGGTTGGCGGCGCCGAGAACCACCTCGTCGACGGCGTCGCCCGGCACACCGGCTCGGCTGACCGCCTCGCGAACGACGAGCGCGGCCAGGTCGTCGGGGCGGACGCCGGCGAGCGCACCGCCGAACTTGCCCTGCGGGGTGCGGACCCCGCCGATCAGGTAGATCTCAGACATCAGACTGCTCCGGAGCTGGAAGGTGGTGACGGGACTGCAGCGCGAAGAACCGGCCGGTGACGAAGTGGTCGTCGGCCAGCGACGCGGTGGCGGCCGGGTTGGCGCCAGTGCCGTGCAGGTCGCTGAACGCTGCCGTCTGGTTGACGAAAACGCCGCCTGTCAAGTTTTCCGACAGGTGCACCCCGGCGTCGAGCGCAGCCTCCCGGCCAGCGGAAAGAACCTCCGGCGAAACCGAGTAGATCGATGCGGTGAGCGCGCCGTGCGCCCGGACCGTCTCGACGAAGATCTCCAGGCTGTGCCGGGTCGATTCAGTGGCGATCACGAACGAGACCGGGCCGAACCACTCGCGGGTGTAGACCTTCTCGTCGGCCGCGTCGAGCCGCAGCACGACCGGGGTGCGGATCGTGGCACCCGGGTGCTGCTCGTCGGGCACCTCGGCGGACGGGTGCAGCACCGGCGCGACGGTGCCGGCCTCGGTGAGCCGGGCGAGCACGCCGTCGTTGACGATCGCCCCGAGCGTGCCGACCGCCCGCTTCGGGTCGCCGAGCAGCTTGTCGAGCGCGGCGGCCAGGTCGGCGCCGAACTCGTCGACGCTGCGGCGCCCGGCGTCGGTCTCGATACCGGTCTGCGGCACCAGGATGTTCTGCGGGGTGGTGCACATCTGCCCGCTGTAGAGCGCGAGGGAGAAGGACAGGTTGCGCAGCAGGCCCCGGTAGTCGTCGGTGGAGTCGACCACCACCGTGTTGAGCCCGGATTTCTCGGTGTAGACCACCGCCTGGCGGGCGTTGATCTCGAGCCAGTTGCCGAACTCGCTGGAGCCGGTGAAGTCGACGATCCGCATGTTGGGGTGGGTGGCCAGGGTTGCGGCGACGCCGTCGCCGGGCTCCTCGACGGCGAGGGTCACCAGGTCGGGGCTCAAGCCCGCCTCAGCGAGCACCTCGCGGCAGATCTGCACGGTGATGGCCAGCGGCAGCACCGCACCCGGATGCGGCTTGACGATCACCGGATTGCCGGTGACCAGGCTGGCGAACATGCCGGGATAGCTGTTCCAAGTGGGGAACGTGGTGCAGCCGATTACCAGGCCCACGCCCCGACCGACCACGGTGCTCGTCTTCGCCATCCGCAGCGGATCGGCGCCGCGCTGCGGCTTGCTCCACTCGGCGGTGCCCGGCATCCGGGTGGACGCGGCCAACGCGCACGCCACCGCCTCGAGCGCGCGGTCCTGCGCGTGCGGCCCACCGGCCTGGAAGGCCATCACGAACGCCTGGCCGGTGGTGTGCTGCACGGCGTGGGCCAGCTCGAAACTGCGCGCGTTGATCCGCTTGATGATCTCGGCGGCGACGCCGGCACGGCCCTGCGGCCCGGTCGCGCGCCAGGCCGGGGTGGCCGCGCGGGCGGCGCCGATCAGGGCGTGCGGGTCGGCCCGGGGATAGCTGACCCCGAGCTCGAGACCGTACGGCGAACGCTCGGTCGCGACCATGCCACCCGCACCGGGCACCTCGATCGGGAACGGCTTGCCGAGCAGGGCGGCGAAGGCCCGCTCACCAGCGGGCGCGGCGTCCTCCCCGTACACCGCCTTGCTCGGCGACTCGGGGTAGGCCGACCAGTAGTCCCGGGTGGCGGTCGCCCGGATCGCCTGGTCGAGCAGCTCGCGATGCGTCTCGTACAACTCGGCGGGGGTTGTCATCTGCGCTCCATTGCGGTTGGCTGTCCTCATTATCTACCGTCCGTTCGGTCGGTAATCAACCCCTGGGAGACAAGGTGGCATACACACCGGGCTCGATCAAGCAGGGCTCTATGGCGCACGGCGGGCTCTGCTTCATCCTTGCCGACACCGCGTTCGCGTGTGCGGGCAACAGCCATGGCCGGCCGGCATGACCGCGCCAGGGGTTCCGCGCCGGCGCGGCCGTCCCGGGCACGACCAGGACGCCGTGCTCGCCGCCGCGGTCCGCTTGTTCAACGCGCAGGGGTACGACGCCACCAGCATGTTCGACATCGCCGAGTCGCTGGGCATCACCAAGTCGAGCGTCTACCACCACATCCGCGGCAAGGAGCAGTTGCTGCAGATGGCGATGGACCAGGCGCTGGACGCATTGTTCGAGGCGGCGGACGAGGTCCGGGCCCTGGAGCTGCCCGCGCTCGATCGGCTGCAGCAGCTGATCCGGCGCAGCGTACTGGTGTTGGCGGAGCACTTCGAGTACGTCACCGTGCTTCTCCGAGTGCGTGGGAACACCGCGGTCGAGCAGCACGCGCTGGCTCGGCGCCGCGACTTCGACGCGATCGTGACAAAGCTCGTCAAACAGGCACAAGCCGAGGGCGCCGTACGCCCCGACGTCGACCCGGCGACAGCGGCCCGCCTGCTTCTCGGCATGGTCAATTCGCTCACCGAGTGGTACCGGCCACGCCCCGGCGGCGCCGAGGTCATCGCGGACGCCGTCGCCACCATCGCCTTCGACGGGCTCCGCGCTTGAGGTCATCGGGCGGGCTGGGGAGCACCGGGGCATCGGCTAGAGCAAGGAACCTAGCCGCTCGCCGGTGCGGCGGTGCTGCCCCGGACGACCAGGTGCGGAATGAGCACCATCTCGCTGCGGGCGGTGCGGCCGGCGTCCAGCCGGGACACCGCGGCCTGCACGGCGTTGCGCGCCTGGGCCGGCGCGTCCTGGTTGACCGAGGTGAGGTCGATGTGCGCGAGGCGGGCCAGGACGCTGTCGTCGTAGCCGACCACGGACACGTCGCCGGGCACGCTGACCCCGGCGCGGAGGAAGGCGTCCAGGACGCCGACGGCGAGGCGGTCGTTGGAGGTCATCACCGCGGTCGGCCGGTCGCCGGCCGCGGCCAGCAGCCGGCCCGCGCGCACGCCGCCGTCCTCGGTGTGATCGCCCCCGACGACCTGGGCGGTGAGTCCGGCGCGCTGCATCGTCCGGCGATAGCCGCGGCGCCGGTCGACGGCCACCGCGCCGCGACCGCCGTCGACGAACGCTATCCGGGTGTGTCCGAGACCGATCAGGTGATGGAGCGCCGCGTCCACCCCGACACCGTCGGACGAGCGCACCACGTCGACCGCGGCGTCGCGGACCATCCGGCCGACCACGACGCACGGCACCTGCTGGGCCAGCGTGTCCAGGAAGGACGCCGGCGAGTCCGGGCCGAGGAGGATCAGCGCCTCGCACCGGAAGTCGAGGAGCGTCTCGACCGCGCGGCGCTCGTCCCGGTCGCGGGTGAGGGTGGCTAGCACCACCTCGTATCCGACCTTGTCGGCCTCGACGTGGATCTCCTCCACCAGCTCGGCGTGGAACGGGTTGCGCACGTCCAGCAGAACGCCGAGCTGGTGGCGTCGCCGCCGGGCGAGCAGGCTCGCCGCACGGTCGACCCGGTAGCCCAGCTCGGCGGCGGCGGCCAGCACCCGCTCCCGGGTCTGCGCGCTCGGCCCGGGCGCGCCCCGCAGCACCAGGGAGGCCGAGGCGGTCGAGACGCCGACCCGCGCGGCCACGTCCGCCAGCCGCGGTCGCTGATCCACTAAATCACTCCCGGTAACACCCTTGACACCCAGCGAGATCGACTCAGATAGTACAGGGGACTTAAAGCGCTTTAAAGCGAGGTTCCCAGCATGAGTCATCCCTCACTCGGAGTTGCCGTGATCGGCGCGGGCATGGTCGGTCGCGCGCACGCCAACGCCTATCGCAACGCCGCTACCGTCTACGACCTCGACCGGCCCGCGCCCCGCCTGGTCGCGGTCGCCGATCTGCACCAGCCGTTCGCCGCCGACGCCGCCGCGCGCTACGGCTTCGAGCGTGCCGAGACCGACTGGCGGGCCGTCGTCGCGTCGCCCGATGTCGACGCGGTCTCCGTGGCGGTGGCCAACAGCCTGCACCGCGAGATCACCGAGGCGGCCCTGGCGGCCGGCAAGCACGTCCTCTGCGAAAAGCCGCTGGCTCCCACGGTCAGCGATGCGCAGTCCATGGTGGCGGCCGCCGCGGCCGCACCCGCTCAGGTCAACGCGGTCGGCTTCACGTTCCGCCGCTCCCCCGCGCTCAACGCCATCAAACAGCAGGTCGAGGGGGCGCTCGGCCCGGTGCGGCACGTCGTCGGCAACTACTGGTGCGACTACGGCTTCGACCCCCAGCGTCCGATGAGCTGGCGTTACCTCGGCGGTCCCGGCTCCGGTGTGCTCGCCGACATCGGCAGCCACCTGGCCGACCTCGCCGAGTTCTTCTGCGGCCCGACGACCGGCGTGCAGGGCACCACCATGGTGACCCTGGTGAAAGACCGTCCCAAACCGCTCGGCGTGGCCGTCGGGCACGCCGGCGGCGTGCAGCTCAGCGACGAGCGCGTCCCGGTGGAGAACGAGGACGTGTGCACCTTCACGACGACGTATGTCGGTGGCGCGGTGGGCACGTTTTCGCTATCCCGGGTCGCCTTCGGGCATGCCAACACGCTGCGGCTCGAGCTGTTCTGCGAGAACGGCAGTGCCTCGTTCGACCTGAACCGCCCGGCCGAGTTCCAGATCGTCGACGGCGTGCCGGCCACTGCGATCAACGGCGTCCGGACGGTGTCGGTCGGCCCCTGGCATCCCTATGCCGGTGGTGGCCAGCCGATGGACTTTCCCACTGTCGGGCACGGGCAGAACGACTTCTTCGTCTTCCAGGCGCGCGCCTTCCTCGACCAGATCAGCGACATCGGCGTCCTGCCGCCCTGCCCCGACATGGCGCACGGCCTACACAACCTGCAGGTGCTCGAGGCGGTCGTGGCCGCCACCGACAAGCCCGTCCAGCTCTGACCATCCCCGAAGGAGACCCGATGAAGCTCGGCGCCTACCCCGCCTGCCTGCACGACCGCTCCCTGGACGAGACCCTGAAAATTCTCGGCGAACTGGGCCTGGCCAGCGCTGAAATCAACACCGGAGGCTTCGTCGCCGCGCCGCACATCCCGATCGACGACATCCTGGCCAGCGCCGGCGCCCGGGCGGACTACCTGGGCCGCTTCGCGCAGGCCGGCATCACGCTGACCGGCCTGAACGTCAACGGCAACCCGCTCAACCCCGATCCGCTGGTCGGCCCGAAGCACGCCGCCGATCTGCACCGCACCATCGAGGTCGCCGCGCTGCTCGGCGTGCGGCGGGTGGTCACGATGTCCGGGCTGCCCGGCGGGCACCCCGGCGCCCCGGTCGCGAACTGGGTGGTGAACCCGTGGGACAGCCAGTTCCTCAACATCCTGGACTACCAGTGGAACGAGGTGGCGATCCCGTTCTGGCGTGACATCCAGGCCCGCGCGGCGGACGCCGACGTCAAGGTCTGCATCGAGATGCACCCGCAGAACCTGGTCTTCAACCCGCCCACCCTGCAGCGCCTGGTCGAGCAGACCAACGCCACCCACGTCGGCGCCGAGATGGATCCGAGCCACCTGTTCTGGCAGGGCATCGACCCGGTGGCGGCCGTCGAACACCTCGGTGACCTGGTCTTCCACGCGGCCGCCAAAGACACCCGGATCAACGACGAGAACGTGCGGCTCTACGGCGTACTGGACGACCGGTTCTCGCACACACCGGCCGATCGCAACCCGGTCAGCCTCGGCGGCACCAACACGCTCAACCAGTGGCCGGCCCAGCCGTCCTGGCAGTTCGTCGCCGTCGGCCGCGGTCACGGTGACGACTTCTGGGTGCCGTTCCTGCGGGCCCTGCACGCCGTCGACCCCGACATGGCCGTCAACATCGAGCATGAGGACGCGGAACTGGACCAGATCGAGGGCCTGCGCCAAGCCGCGGAAAACCTGGTCGCCGCCAAGCAAAAGGCCGGTATCTGACCAGCCGAGCCCGACCAGATCCGCCATTTCATTTCGCGCCGGTTACCTCACGGCTTCGTCCGAGATAAACAAAGACTCACGCCTTGTTAACGGATCAAGGTGTTGCGCCGACGTGAGCAATCACGCATGTTCAGCGGCGGCTCAGCAATTGACATAAAGGCCGATCAAGCCAATATCATCGATCCCTGTCGGCATTACGCGATTAGCGGGAGAGAACACCAAGCGGGGGAACAAGGATGCAGCGGGTGGAGGCCGTCCATATCGATCAGGCGGTGCCGTTGGAGACCGCCGTCGTGGGCGTGCCGGAATCGTTTCGGATTCCGCGGCAGGGTGAGCG
>DASWMR010000435.1:0-2192 GCA_036399635.1 Actinoplanes sp.
CGTCCACCGCGGCGACCGCGTCCGCCTCCCCGCCGTCGGCGACCGAGGCGAGCACGTCGCGGGTCGCCGGGTCGAGCACGTCGAATCGGTTCCCGGACGAGGCCGGGACCCACTTGCCACCGATGAAGAGTTCCGTTTCCACCTCCCCAGCATGGTCCGGCCGTCGCCGCACCGCCAGGTGAAGCGGGATCGGATCAGCGGTGCAGCCGGGCCAGCACATCCGGCAAGGTGGCCTCGGCCGCGCTGGCGAGCAGCAGGTCGGCGGCGTAGTGGGCCGGATCGAAGTAGGGATTCGGCACGGCGACGCAGCGCAGCCCGGCGACGCGCGCCGCGCTCACCCCGTGCGGCGTGTCCTCGAAGGCCACCGCCCGGCCGGCCGGCACCGCCAGCCGGCGCAGCGCCAGACGGTAGACGGCCGGGTCGGGCTTGCCGGCCGCCACCTCGTCGCCGCAGGCGAACACCTCGATCCGGTCGACGAAGCCGGCCCGCTCCAGGTTGCCCCGCACCCAGTGCGCGGGCGAACTGCTCGCCACCGCGAGCCGCAGGCCCAGCTGGTCCGCCTCGTCGAACCAGGCCTCGATGCCCGGCGCCAGCTCCAGCGTGGCGTGCACCCGCTCCCGGTAGGCCAGCCGCCGGGCATGGCTGGCCGCCCGGTCGAAGGCCGAGCCGACTGCGGCGGCCAGCTCCGCGTAGCGCAGCTCGGAGATGTCCCCGCCGTGATCGGCGAAGAAGCCGTCCGACGGCAACTCGAGGCCGTGCTGCCGCCACTCGTAGCGCCAGCTGTCCAGCAGGGTCGTCTCGGTGTCCATCAACAGTCCGTCGAAGTCGAACACCAGCGCTTCGGTCCGCACGGAGGCCATTCTCCCGGGCGCCGGCCGGCGAGCGGGCGACGGGTTCCGTCACCCGCGCGGAATCGGCTCACTACGCTTTACCGGTGGCGAAGTATTTCGACGTGCATCCGGACAATCCGCAGGCTCGGTCGATCCGGCAGGTGGTGGACATCGTCCGCGCCGACGGCCTGATCGCGTACCCGACCGACTCGTGCTACGCGCTCGGCTGCCGGATGGGCAACAAGGACGCGCTGGACCGGATCCGGGAGATCCGGCACCTGGACGAGCGGCACCACTTCACCCTGATGTGCCGCGACTTCGCCCAGCTGGGGCAGTTCGTGCAGATCAACAACGCTTCGTTCCGGGCGGTGAAGGCGGCCACCCCGGGGCCGTACACGTTCGTCCTGCCGGCCACCCGGGAGGTGCCGCGCCGCCTGCTGCACCCGAAGAAGCGCACGGTCGGCGCCCGCATCCCGGACCACCTGGTGGCCCAGGCGATCCTGGGCGAGCTCGGCGAGCCGCTGGTCTCCACCACGCTGCTGCTGCCCGGCCAGGTCGAGCCGATGACGATGGGCTGGGAGATCAAGGAGGCGCTCGACCACGTGCTGGACGCGGTGGTCGACGCGGGCGAGTGCGGCCTCGAGCCGACCACCGTGGTCGACCTCTCCGGCGCCGAACCCGAGGTCCTCCGGGCCGGCGCCGGCGATCCGGCGCGGTTCGAGTAGCTCAGGCAGCCGCACTGGCCGCTGAAAACGGGTCGGGCGGCGGCGCTTTCGCGCCGCCGCCCGGTTCACTGCCGATCAGATTACGCTGTGGTGCAGGTCAGGTTGTTGACCGTGGGGGGCACCGAGCCGCTACCGATGAAGCCGAACGTGGTGTATTCGTTCGGCGCTACGGAGCCGTTCCAGGCGGAGTTCGTCACCGTCACCAGGGACCCGCTCGTGGTCGCATTGCCACTCCAGGTCTGGGCCAGGGTCTGTGCCCCCGGGAAGGTGAACGAGACCGTCCACTTGCTGATGGCGGTGTCCTGTGCGTGCACCATCACCTGTGCCTGGAAGCCGCCGGCCCAAGTACTGGTGATGTTGTACATCGCCAGGCAACCCTCGCTGCTGGGTGCCGCGGTGGTCGGCGCCGTGGTCGGCGCGGTGGTGGGCGTCGTCGTCGGCGCGGTGGTCGGCGTGGTGGTGGCGGGCGTGGTCGGCGTGGCGCCGGTCGTGCCGACTCCGGTCACCTCGCCGTTGCCGCCGTCGAAGTTCACGTCGGAGCAGCCGTAGAAGGTCTCCGTGCTGTCCGAACGCGACCACACCGAGTAGATCACGTGCTTGCCGGTCTTACCGGACGGCAGGGCCGCGTTCCAGTAGT
>DASWMR010000436.1:0-6482 GCA_036399635.1 Actinoplanes sp.
TGGGTCACATGCCGATGGGCAACGAAGAAGAGGGCGAACTGGGAGGCCGCGTGATCCGGAGGGCTGTCCGTAACAAGGCGACGGCGCGCGCGGCCGTGGTCGGGCTGACGCTCGGGGTCTTCGCACTGGCCGCACTGGCCGCGATCAGCATCTCCAGCAACGCACAGACCACCCGCCACGTACGCGAGGCGGCCGTCGCGAGCGATCAGTGGAGCGAGGTCACCCTCAACGTCAGCATCGAGTACGAGGCCCTGACCGACTACCTGCGGGCGGAAAGCGCGATCGGGCGCCAGCCGCTGCAGTCCTCGCTCGGCTCGGCGACCGGCAACCTGGCCTGGCTGACCGCCGACGGGGACGCCACCGACGTCGAGCAGGCCCTGCAGGTGTCCGAGGCCTACGTCGCGTACACCCAGACCCTGCGCGAATTGATCGTCGCGGACTGGCAGTCCGACGACGCAAGCGTCGAGGCGCTGTCGCAGCAGGCCGCCCTCGCCGCCTCGGTGCTGCGCAAGGCGGCAATCGCCAACGTCACCCGCAAGCGGCTCGAGATGGACCAGTACCTGACCAGCGTCGACGAGCGCAACCAGCAGCTCGTGGTCGGTGGTGGGGTGATCTTCGGGCTGGACTTCCTGCTATTGACGCTCTGCGCCCTGCTGCTGCTCAGCCACCAGCGCCGGACCGAGCGCCAGGCGGTGGAGAACCAGCACCGGGCGATGCACGACGAACTCACCGGGCTGGCCAACCGCGCGCTCCTCACCGAGCGCATCGAGGAGACGCTGCGGCTCGCGGATCGCAAGCAGGAGGCCGTCGGCCTATTGCTGCTGGACCTGAACAAGTTCAAGGACATCAACGACACCCTCGGACACCACTCCGGGGACCTGCTGCTCCAGGAGGTCGCCGCGCGGCTGTCCACGGCCGTACGCACCCAGGACCTGGTGGCCCGGCTCGGCGGTGACGAGTTCGCCGTGCTGCTGCCGGACGTCGAGGAGCCGGCGGACTGCCTGGAGATCGCCCGGCGGCTGCTGGAGACCCTGCAGGGCCCGGCCGACCTGGACGGCATCCAGGTGGACATCAGCGGAAGCATCGGTGCGGCCGCCTACCCGTCGTCCAGCTCGACCGCCGCCGAGCTGCTGCAGCACGCCGACATCGCGATGTACGCCGCGAAGCGCGCCCGCTCGGGTGCCGCGCTCTACGACGCCCAGGCCGACCACCGCAGCTCCCAGCAGCTCGGGATCATCGGCGAGCTGCGCCGGGCGATCGACGAGGACGAGCTGGTCCTGCACTACCAGCCGAAGGTCGCGACCAGCGACGGCCGGGTCGTCGGGGTCGAAGCGCTGGTGCGGTGGCAGCACCCCACCCGCGGGCTGCTCTTCCCGGACGCGTTCATTCCGCAGGCCGAGGAGAGCGAGGTCATCGTCGCACTCACCGACGCCGTTCTGGACGTGGCGCTGCGCCAGCACCGCGAATGGCGGGAGGCGGGCACGGTGCTGCCGGTGGCGGTCAACGTCGCCACCGCCGGGCTGCACGACGACTCGTTCCCCGACCGGGTGGCGGCGGCGCTGGCGGCCCACGACGTGCCCGCCGAGGTGCTCACCCTGGAGATCACCGAGACCTCGATCATCACCGACCCGGACCGCGTGCAGACGACCCTGATGCGCCTGCGCGACCTCGGTGTCCGCCTGTCGGTGGACGACTTCGGCACCGGCTACTCGTCAATGGCGTACCTGCAGAGCATGCCGCTCACCGAGCTGAAGATCGACCGCAGCTTCGTCCGTGCCGTCCACGAGTCCAGCAGCGACGAGGCGATCGTGCGGGCCATCATCGAGCTGGCCCGGGCGCTGAAGCTGGAAGTGGTGGCCGAGGGCGTGGAGAACGAGCAGGCCCTGGCCGTGCTGGAGGCGCTGGGCTGCCCGCTAGCGCAGGGCTACCACATGTCCCGCCCGGTCCCGGCCGACGACCTGATCCCGCTGCTGAGCCGGCCACTGATCCCGGCCCGGGTATAACCACCCGCACCTCCGACCACGTCATGGGCCGCGCGATCTTGTGGAGCAAAACCCACCCGGGCGATTTCAGGCGCAGCTCAAATCAACAAGATCGACAGGGACCGCTATCGGATTGGCAAGTCTAGATAGGAGCCTCCGGCGATCGTGATCGAAGCGCCGGGCGCGTTGGCGTCGTAGTACAGGGGGTCGACTGTGTCGACGACCAGCGTTAGTGAATGCCCGGCCGGCACGTCGTAGGCCGCCGCATTCAGGCCGACGTCTACCGTTCGGCTGCCGGCCGCGGCGCTCCAGCTCACCGGTGCGTGCGTGATGAGCTTGGCGTTGCCCACCAGGTCGAGGTCGTAGAGATAGGCGACCAGGGTGCCCGCCGCGGCGGTTCCGGTCAGGTTCAGGTGTACGCGCGGAATGCCGCGCACCCGCACCGAGGCGGCCGGCCGCTCCCCCGCCCACACGCCGGCGCGCGCCCGGTCCACAGTGGGCAGCCAGATGGACGGGCGCTGGCCGGTGAATGCGGCCGCGCCGTTCGTGATCAGGACTACGCCGCCGCCGGCGATGGTGTCCAGGTCGGTGGGTACGGTCTTGGTCCAGCCGGTGGTCGGGTCGCCGCCGAGCAGGCCGGTGGCGTCCAGGGCGCGGAGCTTGCCGAGCCCGTACCGCTTGGTCGTCGTGCTCAGGGCGGACCAGGCCGGATAGGTTTCCGCGGCGGCGTTGTCCGGCTTGATCAGCACTGGTGCGGCGGCGGTTCCGGTGCGGCCGGCCAGGTGCTGGTCGAACCAGCCGTGTGCGCTGGTCCAGACCTCGTTGGGGAGGCCGAGGATGCCGCCGAGCTCGGCGATCGCGTGGTCGCCGGGGCGCAGTTCCAGGCGCTTCGGGCCGGTGAACCGGCCGAAGAAGTCGGCCAGCTGGTTGGGCGGGAAGAACGAGTCGCCCCAGGCGTTGGCGATCAGCACGGCCGGCTTGTTGGCGTTGAGCGCGTCCAGGTAGGTGGCCGCGGACCGGACCTTCGCCCACGCCTGCACCTCGGCGAGGTTACGGCCCGCCTGGAAGTCGGCCAGCTTTTCGGTGAGCTCGGCGCCCGGGTTGCCGAGCAGGTCGGCGGCGAGCTTGAGCAGGTCGGCGGACTGGCGGTGCCGGGTGCCGTCGCCCAGCAGCGAGGCGACCAGGTCGGTCCAGCCGCTCATCATGACCACCGCGCGGATGCGCTTGTCGAACGCCGAGCCGAGCAGGCTGATTCCGGCGCCGTAGGAGATGCCGGCGGCGCCGATCCGGGCCGGGTCGGTGGCGGTGTTGGCGATGGTCCAGTCGAGGATGCGGGACAGGTCGGCCATGTCTTTCGGACCGGCCGTGTCGATCTCACCGCCGGAGGCCCACCAACCGCGCGGGGTGTACGAGACGACCACGTAGCCGTCCGCGGCCAGGATCTTCGCCTGGGCGATGTACTCCAGGTCGTTCAATCCCCAGCTGGACGGGAAGACGATGGCCGGGTAGCTGCCGGCCGCGGCCGGAGCGATCACGTTGGCCTTCAGGACCGCACCGTCGACCGCAATATCGACGAATGTGAACCCGGTGGTGGCCACCGCCGCCTGCACGGCGACGGTGGTGGGTGCCGCGATTGCCGGTGTCGAGAGGCCCGACAACACGGCGACGGCAAGAGCCGGTAACAGGAAGCGACGAAACCTCATGCGAACCCCTCGGGCGGAGCCCCGGACGTGAGATGGCGCACGCCGGATCGCGGAACCTGAGCGGGAGCGCTCAAGTCACCGGAGCGTAAGAGCCGGTTTCGAGAAATTGAACTTCATGACATTATCGTTACTTGCCAGTAACGTGGATCTCTTGCAAGCCGCAGCCGGGGAGGAGCCGTGCTCTACGGATCTCAGCAGCCGCGGCGCCGTGACGCGCTGCGCAACCGCGAAGCGATCGTGCAGGCCGCGAGCGAGGCGATGACCAGTGAGCTACCGGCCGTCGGGATGCCGGACATCGCGCGGCGGGCCGGGGTCGGCCAGGCGACCCTCTACCGGCACTTCCCGGACAGGTACGCGCTGACCGACGCGGTGATCGCCTTCCAGATGGACCGGCTGGCGGCCTGCGTGGCGGCGCAGCGTGAGCGCGCTGGCGGCTTCCGGCTGGTGCTCGACGAGGTCCTGCGCACCCAGATCACCATGCGCCCGCTGGTGATGCTCGCCCGCCGGCTCGACCCGGCCGTGCGCGGCCGCCACCAGCGGCGGATAGTCGCGCTGCTCGCCGGGCCGCTGCGCTGGGCCCAGGAGCACGGGCACGTCCGCCGCGACCTGGTGCCGAGCGACCTGCTGTTGGTGATCGCGATGGTCGAGGCGGTGGTGGAGAGCACCGCCGACATGGCCGCGGCCCGCCGCACGATCGACCTGACCCTGGACGGCGTCTTTCAGACGGCGGCGGGCAGCTTCCCGGAGCTGAACGCCCGCCCGTCGTCGGTGACCACCGCCGACTGGTAACCGGCCTCGGCGAGCTTGGCCAGCCAGGTGAGCGCACCCTCCCCCATCGCCAGGGCGGCCGTCGCATAGGCGTCGGCGATCGCGAGGTCAGGCCCGACAAGGGTCACCGACTTCAGGCCGCGGGCGGGCTTGCGCGTACGCGGGTTGATCACGTGATCGCCGCGCTCGTACGTCCCCGAGGTGGCGATCGCGCCGTCGTGCAGGGCCAGCACCCAGCTGAGCTTCTCGGACTCCCACGGGTGCCGGATGCCGACCCGCCACGGTCCGCCCTCGGGGTGTGACCCGCGCATCCGGATGTCGCCGCCGGCGTTGATGTAGTGACTGGTCGAGCCGGCCGCCAGCAACCGCGCGGAGGCCACCTCGACGGACCAGCCCTTGACGTAGCCGGACGGGTCGAGCGGGCCCGCCGCGTACGCGTCGAAGTAACCGTCGGTGTCCCGCCAGAGATCCGCACACGCCTGAAGGACGTGCCGCAGGTCGGCCGAGCAGTCGGCCGTGGAGAGCTCGCCGCGGCCGAACCGCATGACCTCGCTGTCCGGCTTGTACGTGCTGAACCGCTCGTCCACCTCGTGCAGCCACCCGCACACCTCGCCGATCAGGTCGCGCAGCTCGGCCTCCGGGCGGTCGTCGACCAGCTCGATGCTGACCGCCGTGCCCATCACATGTTCGACGTGACGCACGAGGCGTGACCCTACGCCTTCGCCGCGTCCAGCGCCGCCTGAAGAGACTCGGTGTAGGAACCGCTGGTGTAAGTCGCGCCGGAGATCGCCGCCACGTCGGCGCTCTGCGCCTGAAGCGTCTCCTCCTTGAGCGCCTCGATCGCCGGCGGGTTGATCCGCGCACTGTCCCCGGTCACCGGGTAGGTCGCGTCGGCCGCGGTGATCTTCCCGTCCTCGACCTTGATCGAGACCTGGATGGTGCCGTAGACGTTGGCCGCACCCTTGCCCTTGTAGACACCGTCCTTGAGGCCGCTCTTCGCGGCGTCGTCCGCCTCGTTCTCCTTCTTCGAGCCGGACGTCTTCGATGCCGAGGGCGAGGCGGACGGCTTCTTGGACGACGGCTTCGGTGCCGGCGTGCCGTTGTTGCCCGCCAGGTCGACCTGCGACCCGGCGACCGGGGCGGCCGGCGGCGTCACGCTCAGCCGCACCCCGACGATCAGGGCGGCGCCGGTCAGAGTGCCGACGACTGCTGCGGTACTACGTCGCATCGCGAACTCCGGAGACTTGTGGGGATCAGAACTCGAAGGCGTCGAGGTGCAACTGGCTGTCCGGGACGTCCAGCTCGCGCAGGGTGGCGACGGCCACGTTGGTCAGGCCGGGCGGCCCGCAGAGGTAGACGTCGCGCCGACTCACGTCCGGCACCAGGCCGAGCAGGCCCTCCGGGGTGAAGAGCCGCTTCGGGCCGGGATCGTCGCGGGACCCGACGATGTAGCGCACCCACGCGTCCCGGCGCTCGGCCAGCTCCTCCAGCTCGCCGCGGAAGACGAGCTCCTCCGGACGGCCGGCCCGGTAGATCACGATCGTGTCCGGCGGCATGTCCTCGAGCAGGGCGCGGATCGGGGCGATGCCGCTGCCGCCGGCGATGAGCAGAGCACGACGACGCGTACGCCGCTGGGCAGTGAAAACCCCGAAGGGGCCCTCCGCCCAGACCGGGGTGCCCGGCTTCATCTGGCCGAGCCGGGAGGTGTGCCCGCCGACCGCGGTGACGGTGAGCCGCAGCCACTTCGAGTTCGGCGCCGCGGAGAGCGAGAACGGGTGCGACTGCCACCAACCGTTGCGGGTCAGGAAGCGCCACCGCATGAACTGGCCGGCCTGCGCGGGCAGCTTCCCCAGGTCCTTGCCGTCGATGTAGATGGAGAACGTGTTGGCGCCCTCGGCGACCACCTCGGCGACCTCGAAACGGTGCCGCACGTTCAGCCAGATCGGCTCGACCAGGCGGCCCCACACCAGCGCGGCGATCACCAGCGCCGACAGCGCGGGCCAGAACACCGAGGCGAACGGGCCGCTGA
>DASWMR010000437.1:0-1762 GCA_036399635.1 Actinoplanes sp.
CCGCGAGGATGAAGTTGCACTTCTGGGTCACGAAGCCGCGCAGGTTGGGCTCGTAGTCGGCCTCGGTCGACGACACCGCGTTCTTCGCCTCGACGTTGCTGGCCTGGGTCTTCGCCGCCTGCAGGCCGGCCCACGCGGAGGCGTTGAACGACTTGTCGTCGATGCCGCCGGTGTCGGTGACCATGCAGGCCTTGTATGCGGCGGCCGCACTCGAAGCACCACCACTGGGAGTCTCGGCCGGCGCATCGCCACATGCGGCGGCGGCGAGCGTCAGCCCGCCAGCCGCCAGAATCGCGGCGATTCGCTTCCCACGTACTGGGCGCAAGACGCCCTCCTTCCGGTGCACACCGACGCCTGCCGGTGAGTCTCAAGGTGGGGAGCGTATCCACAGGTCAGTACGTCTGAGGCGGTTTGCCCTGGACTGTTGGCGCACCGTTATCTCGCCGCAACCGGCCACCTATGTGAACGTCCGTTTAGGCTACCAAGAGGCAACTTGTCCGGCCCGCTGCGTAACATGCCGGAAATTCTATGGCCTACCGGGCCGATTCCTCAGATTCTTCCGCCAGCGCGACGTCGCCAGGTCGGCCAGCGCAACCGCCAGCCCGAGAAGGCCGAACACCAGACCGTTGAGACACCGCGGCACCGGGTCTGCGGTCATGACGTCACTCCAGCGCCACCGCTGGGCGGGTTGTGGCACAGGTCACGCTGATTGCCGCCACGCGCGCACCCCGAGCACCCCGACGGTCGTGCCGATCGCCAGCGACGCCAGGATCAGCAGGGCGTGCACCCAGAGGAACGCCGTCGGTCGACCGTCGACAAAGGAGCGGTCGTCCTTCCAGATCGCGAGGCCGAACCGGGGCCAGATCACCCAGGTCCACACCCCGACCACCGTCAGGAAGACCGCCCATCGCCGCGTGATCACCATGCGACCACTATCGCAGCGCACCGGCATCTCAGTGCACCGGCATCTCAGTGCACCGGCGTCAGCTCCGGAGCAACCTCGGCCTCACTGCGGCGGACCGGACGCGCGACCAGGCCGCGGCGGCCGGCCAGGATCAAGAGCAGACCACCGAGCGCGTACGCGGTGAGGACCGTGACCGCTGCCGCGGCGCCGTGCCCGTCGAAGTAGGACACCGAGCGCAGCAGCGTCCCGCCGGCACCAATGGGCAGCCACTGCCCGACCGCGCCCCAGGGCTGCGGCAGCAACTCGGGTGCCGCGCCGATCCCGGACAGCGCGTTGCCGGCCAGGAAGACCACCACCGCACCCAGAGCGAGGCCGCCCCGGTCGAGCACCGCGGCCAGCCCGGTCATGGTGGCCGCGATCGCCAGGGACACCAGGGCCAGCACACCGGCGGCCGCGAAGTAGGAACCCGGCAGGATCGCGAGCCAGCCGATCAGCACGCCCGCACCGGCCAGACCGGACATCGTCGCGAAGGCGAGCAGCGCGACCAGGCGGGCGGCCCGCCGGCGCACCAGGAGGAAGACGAAGACTCCGGCCAGCAGGCTGGTGATGGCGAGCGGCAGGAAGCCGGCGCCGAATCCGGTGCCGCGCGGGTCGTCGGGGTCGACCGGGACGACGTCGCGCACCGGGACGGGCTGGCCCAGCTGCTGGCTCAGCCCGCCGGCGACCTGGGTGAGCAACTGGGCCACGGTGGGCCCGGCCGCCGAGGCGACGTGCACCTCGGGCCCGGCCGAGGTGATCAGGACAGCGCCGTAGACCGCCCGGTCGCGGATGGCGGCGTCGGCGGCCGCGGCGTCGGGC
>DASWMR010000438.1:0-12330 GCA_036399635.1 Actinoplanes sp.
GCGACCGTACCGGAAACGGTCAGCCACGGCCGCCCGTCCGGGTCCGACACGATCTCGCAGTCGTGCCAGCGCAGGCCGGCGGGCGCGCCGAGGGCCTTCGCGACGGCCTCCTTCGCGGCGAACCGGGCGGCGAGCGACTCGGCCGATCGCGGGCTGCCGGACGCGGTGTGCCGCTCACCGGTGGTGAAGAGCCGGTCCGCGAGCTGCGGCGTCCGCTCCAGGGCGCGGGCGAAGCGGTCCACCAGGACTACGTCGATGCCGACTGCCACGATCACCCGACAACCCTATCGGTCGGCGGTGGGGCACGCTGCGTGCGGCGCAAGGCCTGTGGACAACCCGGCCGTACGCCGCGAGCCCGCTGTCCACAAGCCCGAAATCCGACCGCCGGAGGCCCTAACGTCGTCGCATCCCGTTGCCCCGCCAGGAGGTTGCCCGATGAATCCAGATCTCGAGATCGACGCCGACGACGTGCGTCGCACCGCCTCCGACCTCGCCGGAACGGCCGCCCGGGTCGCCGCCGGCACCGAGCAGCAACCCGCCGCCGAGACCACGCCCCGCTGGGCCACCGCCGACGCCGCGCTCCTCGCCGCCGACGCAGCCCGGCAGCAGCTCGCCGTGCTCGGCACCGACATCGCCGAAACGGCCCGACGGATCAGCTCCGCGGCCGCCGACTACGAGCTGGCCGACGCCCGCGCCGCGACCCGCCTGCGGCTCACCCGATGACCACCATCTACGCCCGCCCGCTGCTCACCCCGATGACCGCCGCCCACGCCCGCCCGCGGCTCACCCCCATGACCTCTGTCTACGCCCGTCTGCGGGTCACCGACGACCGCCGGCTATGCCCGCCGGCGGCTCACCCGATGACCGCCGCCTACGCCCGCCTGCGGCTCACCCCGATGACCGCGATCTACGACCGCCTGCGGGTCACCCGATGACCGCCGTCCTCGCCCGCCTGCGGGTCACCGATCCGGCCCGCTGGCGGGAGGTCGCCCGGTCGTGGCGCCAGTGGGCGTCGCTTGCCGGGCGGCTCGCGGCGGAGTTGGCTTCGTGCCTGACGCGGCTCGGCGCGGCCTGGTCGGGCGCCGCCGGGCGGGCGGCCGTCGGCCGGCTGGCCGGGCTGCGCCGCCGGTTGGTGCTGTTCCGCCTGCTCTGCTGGCAGGCCGATCAGGCGGTGAGTGAGATCGCCGCCGCCGTGCAGCGGGCCCGCGCGCTGCTGGCCCGGGCGCAAGCGGCCGGGCTGACCGTCGACGACGACGGCACCGCCCGGGGCACCCCGCCAGCCGGCGCGGCCGCCGATCTGGCGGCCGCGCTCGCGGTGGCCGAGCGGGCCGACGCCGCGGCCGCCGCACGGCTCGACCGGCTGGTCACCCTGCTCCGGGCCACGGCGGAGGCGCCGGGGCCGGAGCGGCCCGACTGCGCCGCGTCGCCCGCCGCGGTGCGGCAGTGGTGGACCGGGCGCACCCCAGCCGAGCGGCTGTGGCTGCTGGCAACCGAGCCCGGCTGGATCGGCCCGCTCGACGGCATCCCGGCCGCCGACCGCGACGCGGCAAACCGGCTGCTGCTCGACGAGCGGCGCGCCGAACTCGACCGGGCGATCACCGCGGCCGGCCGCGGGGAACGGCACCGACTGCGCGAGCTACGCCAGGCGCTCGACGCGCTGAGCGACCGACTGGCCGGCGACACCGGCCCCCGGGCCTACCTGTTGCGGCTCGACCTCGCCGACGAGGGCCGCACGGTGGTGGCCCTCGGCGACCCGGACAGAGCGGCGAACGTGCTGACCCACGTGCCAGGCATGACCGCCGACCTGGCGTCGGTCGGCGGCGAGCTGTCCCGCGCCGAGCGGGTTGCGGTGCGCGCCGCCGAGCTGGGCCCGAGCGCGTCGAGCAGTGCCGTGCTCTGGCTCGACTACGACGCACCCGACTTCGTCGACGAGGCGGCCAGCGCCCGCCAGGCCGAGGCCGCCGCGCCGGGCCTGCGCCGCTTTCAAGAGGGGTTGCGGGCAAGCCATGACGGACCGGCCGCCCGGCAGACCGTGCTCGGCCACAGCTACGGCTCGCTCGTGGTCGGAAAGGCGGCGGCAACACCCGGGCTGGCCGCCGACAGCGTCGTCTTCGTGGGCTCGCCCGGCGTCGGCGTCGACTCGGCCGCCGAGCTTCGCGTGCCGCCCGGCGAGGTGTGGGCGTCCACCTCGCGCAGCGACATCATCCAGTACGCGGCAGTCGCACCCGGCAGCCTGCCACGGGACGTGGCCGTCGCCGCGACGGTGCCGCTCGTCGGGCCGTGGCTCGCCTTCGGCCGCCCCGAGGACGATCTGTGGTTCGGGCACAACCCGAGCGATCCGGGGTTCGGCGCACATATCTTCACCAGCCAACCCGGCGGCGGCCACCTGGGTTACTGGGATCGCGGCCGACCGGCACTGGACGCACTCGCCGCCATCACCCTGGGCACGGCGTGATGGCGGCGGGTCGGGCAGGTCACTCGACGGTGACCGACTTGGCCAGGTTGCGCGGCTGGTCCACGTCGTGGCCGCGGACCGCAGCGATTTCGCAGGCGAGGATCTGCAGCGGGATGACGGTCATCAGCGGAGCCAGCAGGGTGGGTGTGGGCGGGACGGTGATCAGGTGATCGGCATAGGCGCGGACGCCCTCGTCACCCTCCTCCGCGATCACGATGGTGCGGGCGCCGCGGGCGCGCACCTCCTGGATGTTGGAGACCACCTTGTCCCGCATGACGCCGCGCCCGGCCGGCGACGGCACCACGCAGACCACCGGGGTGCCGTCGTCGATCAGCGAGATCGGGCCGTGCTTCAGCTCGCCGGCGGCGAAACCCTCGGCGTGCATGTAGGCGAGCTCCTTCAGCTTCAGCGCGCCCTCCAACGCCACCGGGAAACCGACGTGCCGGCCGATGAAGAGCACCGTGGAGGCCGTCTTCAGGTCGCGGGCGAGCGCCCGCACCTCCTCCATCCGGCCGAGCAGGGTGCGCAGGCTGTCCGGCGTGCTGCTGAGCTTCTCCACCACGGCGGCGACCTCGTCGGCGTACATCACGCCGCGAATCTGGGCCAGGTGCAGGCCGATCAGATAGCAGGCCACGAGCTGAGTGAGGAACGCCTTGGTCGAGGCGACCGCGATCTCCGGGCCGCCGTGCGTGTAAAGCACCGCGTCCGACTCGCGCGGGATGGTCGACCCGTTGGTGTTGCAGATCGCGAGCACGCGGGCCTTCTGCTCCTTGGCGTGCCGCAGCGCCATCAGCGTGTCCATCGTCTCGCCGGACTGGCTGATCGCGATCACCAGCGTGGACCGGTCGAGGATCGGGTCGCGGTAGCGGAACTCGCTGGCCAGCTCGACCTCGCAGGGAATGCGGACCCAGTGCTCGATGGCGTACTTGGCGACCATGCCGGCGTGGTAGGAGGTGCCGCAGGCGATGATGAAGACCTTGTCGACATCGCGCAGGTCCTGGTCGGTGAGGCGGACCTCGTCGAGCACGATCTCGCCGCGCTCGGAGAGGCGGCCGAGCAGGGTGTCCGCGATGGCCTGCGGCTGCTCGGCGATCTCCTTGAGCATGAAGTAGTCGTAACCGCCCTTCTCGGCGGCCGAGGAGTCCCAGTCGATGTGGTACTCCTTGCCCTCCTGTGGCTGCCCGTCGAAGCCGGTGATCTCGATGCCGGCCGGTGTGATCAGCACGACCTGGTCCTGGCCCAGCTCGATCGCTTCCCGGGTGTGCTCGATGAACGCGGAGACGTCGCTGGCGAGAAAGGCCTCGCCGTCCCCGCGGCCGACCACCAACGGCGAGTTGCGCCGCGCGGCCACCACCGCGCCGGGCACCAGGGCGTCCACTGCGAGCAGGGTGAACGCGCCCTCCAGCCGGCGGACCGTGCGGCGCATACCCTCGGCCAGCAGCTCTGGATCGTCCGCAGCGCCCGCCGCCCGCAGCGCGCGCAGCTCGGCGGCCAGCAGGTGCGCGGCGCATTCGGTGTCGGTGTCGCTCATGAACTCCACACCGGTCGCCTCAAGCTCGGCGCGCAGCCGGGCGAAGTTCTCGATGATCCCGTTGTGGATCACGGCGACCCGGCCGTCGGCGGAGAGATGCGGGTGGGCGTTGCGGTCGGTCGGGCCGCCGTGCGTGGCCCACCGGGTGTGTCCGATCGCCGTGCTGCCGGACGCGATGTCGTCACCGCTCCGCTCGGCCAGCGCCTTTTCCAGATTGGCCAGCTTGCCGGCCTTCTTCTCGGTAAGGATGGTCTCCGAGTCGACGACGGCGACCCCGGCGGAGTCGTATCCGCGGTATTCGAGCCGGCGCAGGCCGTCGAGAACGATGCTGAGCGCCGGACGACCGCCGACGTAACCCACGATGCCACACATGATTTGCAGCCTAGCGAACATATGCTCACGCGTCTTGCGCGAGAAGCACCCTTTCGAGCACTACTCCTGCGCAAAGAGAGTACGGAAGAATCCCGAGCGGCTCGTGGGGCGACGGCTGGCATCGCAGGCGTACTGTCGGCTACTGCGCCGTAACACAAGCGCTCGCACCGGGAGAGACGTTGAGCAACCATCCCCAGCCCGACAACCCGCGGCCTGACCCGGATCCGGCGGCGGTGCCCGCACCCGGGCCGGACTATCCGCCGACCGCCCAGTTCCCGGCCGACCCGGTGAATTATGCGCCGCCCGGGCACACCCCCGACTACGGCGAGGTCCCCTACCAGCCGTTCCCCGACTATCCAGGGTCGACCGCCCAGCCGGCTCCGGGTTACCAGCCACCCCCCGGTTACGAGCCGACGGCGGGCTATCCGCCAGGCGGGTACCAGCAGGAAGGCGGGTACCAGCAGGAAGGCGGGTACCAGCCGCCGACCGCATTTCAGCCGCCAACCGGTTATCCGCCCCCGGCGGGGTATCAGCCGCCCGGGTATCAGCCGCCGCCCGGATATCCCGGGCAGCCCGGCTATCCGGCGGCCGATCCCCAGCAACCCGGGCCACCGCCGCGGAAGAGCAGCGTCCCGCTGGTCGCGGTGATCGTCGCAATCACCCTCCTGCTATGCGGCGGCGTGGCGACTGCCGGCGTCATGGCGGCCCGCAATGTTGCCGACCAGGCCCGGGAGGCGGTCAAGCCGATCACCGAGCTGCCGACCGTCGCGCCGACCCTGCCGAGCCTGCCGACCGAGGTCCCCGGCGCGACCGGCCGCAAGATCACCGTTACGTACGAGGTCACCGGCGACGGCCCGGCCGCGATCATGTATGTGAAGGCACTCGGCGCGGCACCGACCAAGGTCGACAACGTCAAGCTGCCGTGGAAGTTCAGCGCCGAGGTGGAGACACCCGCCCTACTCTCGGTCATCGCCATGCGCGCCGACTCGACCGAAGGCACGATCAGTTGCCGTGCCCTGGTGGACGGCGGCGAGGTCGCCCAGCGCACTTCGGGCGGTGGCACGTTCGCCACCGCCACCTGCACCCACTTCGCCCTCGACTGACCGCGGCCGCCCGGTCGGAGCCGGGCACGCGCGGTACCCGGGAAGGAACCCCGTGACGAGTGATCCGCTGGTCGAACGCATGCGCGCGTTCGGCACCACGATCTTCACCGAGATGTCCGCGCTCGCCGCGCGCACCGGCGCGATCAACCTGGGCCAGGGCTTTCCGGACACCGACGGCCCGCCGGAGATGCTGGCCGCCGCGGCGGAGGCACTGCGGGGCGGCGCCAACCAGTACCCTCCGCTGGCCGGCATCCCCGCGCTCCGCGCCGCGATCACCGCACACGAACAGCGCTTCTGGGGCCTCACCCGGGATCCGGACTCCGAGGTTGTGGTCACCGCGGGCGCCACCGAGGCGGTCGCCGCCGCGATCCTGGGGCTGTGCGAGCCCGGCGACGAGGTGGTCTGCTTCGAGCCGTACTACGACTCGTACGCCGCCTCGATCGCCCTGGCCGGCGCCGTCCGCCGCCCGGTCACCCTCCGGCCGGGTCCCGGCGGGCGGTACGCCTTCGACGAGGGTGAGCTACGCGCCGCGTTCGGCCCGCGCACCCGCCTGGTGCTGCTCAACTCGCCGCACAACCCGACCGGCAAGGTCTTCACCGGCGCCGAGCTCGGCCTGATCGCGGCGCTCTGCCAGGAGCACGACTCGTGGGCGGTGACCGACGAGGTCTACGAGCACCTCGTCTTCACCGACGCCGCCGAGCCGCACGTCCCCCTCGCCGGTTTGCCCGGCATGCGGGACCGAACGCTGCGGATCTCGTCGGCCGGCAAGACCTTCTCGTGCACCGGCTGGAAGGTCGGCTGGGCCACCGGCCCGGCACCGCTGGTCTCCGCCGTGCTGCGGGTCAAGCAGTTCCTGACCTTCGTGAACGCCGGTCCGCTGCAGCCCGCCGTCGCCGTCGCACTGGGGCTGCCGGACGGCTACTTCACCCGCTTCCGCGCCGACCTGCAGGCCCGCCGGGACCGCCTGGTGACCGGCCTGACCGAGGCCGGCTTCGGCGTGCTGCCGTCCGAGGGCACCTACTTCGTGACCGCCGACATCACCCCGCTCGGCGGGACTGACGGCATCGAGTTCTGCCGCGCACTGCCCGGGCGGTCCGGCGTCGTCGCGGTGCCCACCCAGGTCTTCTACGACACCAAGGAGGCCGGGCGGCACCTGATCCGCTTCGCCTTCTGCAAGCGCGAGGAGGTCATCGACGACGCCGCCCAGCGCCTGGCCAAACTGCGCAACTCCTGACCCGCCGCCACCCGGCCGACCGATCAGCCCCCGGGCCGGCCGACCGATCAGGCTCCGGCCGGGCGGGCGATCAGGCTCAGGCTGGGCTGGCTGCCCGCACCTCGGCGGCGATGCGCTCGGCGACCGTGCGGGCCTGCTCCTCGGTGGCGGCCTCGACCATCACCCGGACGAGCGGCTCGGTGCCCGACGGGCGCAGCAGCACCCGTCCGGTCTCGCCCAGCTCCGCTTCGGCCAGCACCACGGCCGCCTGCACTGCCGGGGCGGCCGCACCGGCGTCGCGGTCGCCGACCCGCACGTTGATCAGCACCTGCGGCAGCTTGTGCATCACCGCGGCGAGATCGGCCAGCGACTTGCCACTGGCGGCGAGCTGCGCCATCAGGTGCAGACCGGTCAGAACGCCGTCGCCGGTCGTCGCGAAGGCCGGCATCACGATGTGCCCGCTCTGCTCGCCGCCCAGCGCCAGGCTGCCCGCGTTCAGCTCCTCCAGCACGTACCGGTCGCCGACCTTGGTCTCGATCAGCCGGACACCGGACTGCTTCATCGCGATGCGCAGCCCCAAGTTGCTCATCACCGTGGCAACCAGCGTGTCGTCGGTAAGCGTGCCCGCGTCGCGCATCGCCAACGCGAGGATCGCCATGATCTGGTCGCCGTCGACGAGGTCGCCCGCGGCGGTGACGGCCAGACAGCGGTCGGCGTCCCCGTCGTGGGCGAGGCCCAGGTCGGCGCCGTTCGCCAGGACGGCTTCCCGCACCTTGTCCATGTGGGTGGAGCCGCATTCCTCGTTGATGTTCAGGCCGTCCGGGCTCGCATGGATCGCGATCACCTCGGCGCCGGCCTCCTCGTACGCCGTGGGCCCGACCTCGCTGGCCGCCCCGTTCGCGCAGTCCACCACGACCTTGATGCCGGCCAGCGGGTGCGGCGTCGAGCCGACCAGGTGCTTGATGTAGTGCTCGGCACCATCCAGCAGGTCGTGGACCCGCCCGATGCCGGCACCGGTCGGCCGGTCCCGCACCCCGCTGCCGTCCTCGACGGCCCGCTCGATCCGCTCCTCGATCTCGTCCGGCAGCTTGGCCCCGCCCGCCGCGAACAGCTTGATGCCGTTGTCCGGCATCGGGTTGTGCGAGGCGGAGAGCATCACGCCCAGATCGGCGTTGGTCTGCCCGACCAGATAGGCGATCGCCGGCGTGGGCAGCACCCCGACCCGGACGACGTTGGCACCCGCACTGGTCAGCCCGGCGACCACTGCCGCTTCGAGCATCTCACCGCTGGCCCGCGGGTCCCGCCCGACGATGGCGAGCGGCTGGTGGGTGCCGTCCCGCTCGGCCAGGACCCGGGCCGCCGCGACCGCGACAGACAGGGCCAGTTCCGGGGTGAGATCGGCGTTCGCGAGCCCGCGAATGCCATCGGTGCCGAACAGTCGCCCCATGGCGGCTTCCTTTCGCCGGACATCCCCAGGCGGGGGAGCAACCGGGTGCGTAGAGGAGAGGAGGGGAGGCGCAAAAAACGGCCGGGCCCGCTCCTCGTCGAGGAACGCACCCGGCCGCCTGTCAGACCCGGCGCAAAAATTAGCGCTTCGAGTACTGCGGAGCCTTGCGGGCCTTCTTCAGACCGTACTTCTTGCTTTCCTTGACGCGGGAGTCCCGGGTAAGGAAGCCGGCCTTCTTCAGGGCCGGGCGGTCGTCCGGGTCGTTCGTGATGAGCGCTCGGGCGATACCGAGGCGCAGGGCGCCGGCCTGGCCGGTGATGCCGCCACCACGCAGGTTGGCGATCACGTCGAACTGCTCGGGCTTCTCGGCGGTGCTCAACGGCTCACGGATGAGCTGCTGGTGCACCTTGCTGGGGAAGTAGCTCTCCAGGTCGCGACCGTTGCAGGTGATCTTGCCGCTGCCGGGCATGAGGCGAACGCGGACGATGGCCTCCTTGCGGCGGCCGACGGTCTGGATGGGACGGTCACCGGGACGCGGGGCGCGGACCGGGGCCGGCGCGGGCGTCTCAACCACGACGACCGTCTCAGCGGGCTCCTCGACGGTCTCGACGACCTCGGGCTCGATGATGTCGGACATGCTGCTGCCTGTTCCCGCGCTCACTGCGCGATCTGGGTGATTTCGAACGGCTGGGGCTGCTGAGCCGCGTGCGGGTGCTCGGCGCCTGGGTAGACCTTCAACTTCTTGATGATCTGGGCCGCGAGCTTGTTGTGCGGGAGCATGCCCTTGACGGCCAGCTCGATCGCCTTCTCGGGGCGCTTGCTCAGCAGCTCCTCGTAGCCGATCTTCTTGAGACCGCCCGGGTAGCCCGAGTGGCGGTAAGCGACCTTGGTCTGCCGCTTGTTGCCGGTCAGCGCCACCTTGCCGGCGTTAATGATCACCACGAAGTCGCCGGTGTCAACGTGCGGCGCGAACGTCGGCTTGTGCTTGCCACGCAGAAGGGTGGCGGTGTGAGTGGCCAGGCGGCCCAGAACGACGTCAGAAGCGTCGATAATGTGCCACTGACGCTCGATCTCACCCGTCTTCGGGCTGTACGTACGCACAGAATTACCTTGTCTCGTCGTCGGTCTGGGGGTGCGCGCTGGTCGCGTCAAGCACGAGCATCAAGCGTACCCGAAAGGGGTGCGCCCGCAGCTGTCGCACAACAGCAGGCAACAATACCTGGAAGCGCGGCGCGGGGTCAAAACGGTGCCGTCCAACAGTACGGTTCAGCGGCAGCATACCCGCCCGGCCCGGCGCGCCCTCGCGCGGGATCCAAGGTCACGAACGTCAGAAGTCGATGGCTCTTAGCAGGCTTGAAACAAACGGGACGCCGGGCTGAAATTCGGTGACGGCAGTCTTCCGGCATGGCCAATGGTGCGCATACCTCGATGACGCGGATCGGCACTCGCCACCGCGGGCGGGGACGGCGCATTATGGAGGGGCCACCGTCAGGGTTGAGGACGGACCTGACGGTGACCGCTGGACCGGCTTGCCGGTTCGGCGAGGAGAGGTCGCGGCGTGCGCTGGCCGGAGGTACGGCGGAGAACGCAGGCGTGACGTGGGAGCGGGTCGACGCTGAGGACGGCGGACTCCGAGCGTGCCCTTCGGTGGACCGGTCGGCCACGCCGCGACTTCTCGAGAACAAGACGTCCGCCGGGTGGAAGATCGCCGGCGGATGATCGACCGGTCGGGTGGCCAACGCCGGACGGTGATCAAGGCAGCCGCGCTGGCCGAGCCCACCGCATCGTTGTCCGGCTACACCGTCGGAGTAACCAGCGATCGTCGCCGCGACGAGCTGGCCGGCCTGTTGGAGAGCCGCGGCGCCCGCGTGGTGCTGGCACCGGCCCTGCGGATAGTGCCGATCGCCGACGACGCCGAGCTCAAGGCCGCGACCCGGGCCTGCCTGGACGCTCCACCCGACGTCGTGCTGGTCAACACCGGCATCGGCATGCGCGGTTGGCTGGAGGCCGCGGACAGTTGGGGCCTGGCCGACCCGCTGCGCGCCGTGCTGTCCCGCGCCTACCTGGTCGCCCGCGGGCCCAAGGCGAGAGCCGCGGTCCGCTCCGCCGGCCTGCACGACCAGTGGTCCCCCGAGGGTGAGAGCTTCGAGGAAGTCGTCGACCACCTCGAAGCCCGAGGTATCGCCGGCCTTACCGTCGCCATGCAGTTGCACGGCGAGAGCCAGCCGGAGTACACCGAGACGCTGCAGGCGGCCGGGGCGCGCGTGATCGAGGTGCCGGTCTACCGCTGGGCCCCGCCCACCGACCCGGCCCCGCTGCATCGCCTCGTCGACCTGATCACCGGTCGGTTGGTGGACGCGGTCACCTTCACCGCCGGCCCGGCCGTGAGCGCCCTGCTGCGGGCCGCCGGAGCGGGCAGTGAGGGGTTGCTGGAGGCGCTCCGCACGCACGTACTGGCGGCCTGCGTGGGCCCGGTGACGGCGGCCCCGCTGCGCCGGCACGACGTGCCGGTGGTGGCACCGCCCCGGGCCCGGCTGAGCGCCCTGGTCCGGACGATCGTCGACGAGCTACCGAAGCGGGCCGTCTCACTCGAGGTAGCGGGGCACTCCCTCACGCTCCGTGGCCACGCAGCGATCGTGGACGGCGAGTTACGGCCGTTGGCGCCGGCACCGATGGCCGTCCTACGCGCCCTGGCGGGCGTACCCGGCCATGTGCTGTCCCGGGCGGCTCTGCTGCACGCTCTACCCAGGGGGGCCGACGAGCACGCCGTCGAAATGGCGGTGGCCCGGCTGCGGGCCGGTCTGGCCGCCCCCGGCGTGGTCCAGACGGTGGTCAAACGCGGCTACCGCCTGGCCAACTGACGCCCGGCCTACTGGACGCCTGGAGAAACCGGGACCAGCACGAAGCGGGCTGGCCCCGTCACGAAGCGGCGCACGGGTCACCCGACGGTTGCCGGATGACCGCCCGCCGTCTGCTCGGCCGCCAGCGTGGCCATCGCGTGCTCGACCACCCCGACCAGAACCTGCTTCACTGAGTCGCGCGAGCGAGCGTCGCACATCACCAGCGGAATGTGCTCCGGGATGGCCAACGCCTCGCGAACCTCCTCGGGCTCGTAGCGGGGCGCGCCGTCAAAGCAGTTCAGCGCCACCAGGTAGGGCAGGTGGCGGTTCTCGAAGTAGTCGAGCGGAGCGAAGGCGTCCGCGATCCGTCGGGTGTCGACCAGGACCGCCGCACCGACCGCGCCCCGGATCAGCTCGTCCCACATGAACCAGAAGCGGGTCTGCCCGGGGGTGCCGAAGAGGTACAGGATCAGGTCGTCGGCCATCGTGATGCGGCCGAAGTCCATCGCCACCGTCGTGGTTTCCTTGCCCGGCACCTTGGACGCGTCGTCGACTCCTTGGCTGGCCGATGTCATGACCGCCTCGGTGGTCAGCGGCTCGATCTCGGAGACCGCACCGACCAGTGTCGTCTTGCCCACGCCGAAGCCGCCGGCCACGACGATCTTCGCGGAGGTGATCTCCCTGGGTTGCGCCCCCGCCCGCTTAGAGCTTGCGAAGTCCACTCAACACCCTTTCCAGCAGATCCATCCGCTCCGTGAAACCGGTCTTGGGAGCGGCACTGTGCAACGACAGCAGTCCGTCGGCGACCATGTCCGCCACCAGCACCCGGCTCACTCCCAGCGGCTGCCGGAGGTGGGCTGAGAGCTCGGCGAGAGATTGTGGTTTCGCCTCGCACAGCACGGCGATGCGGTATTTGTCATGCCCGGCGAACCGGGACTCTTGTAGGCCGTCCTGGTCGGCGACCAGGACCGCCTCGATCGGGATGTCACGCTGCGGCTCGGTACGCCCACGGGTGACCGCGTACGGTCGGACCAGGTTGCCCCTCGGGTCATGTGGCTGTCCCATCCGCGATCACCTCCCCCGTGCCGGCGCTTAGTAGTTGGCCACTTCACGCGGGGCGGGCGACAGCGCCGCACCGACCCGCTCGACCAGCAACGCCATCTCGTAGCCGACCTGGCCCACGTCGCAGCTGCGCGCGGCGAGCACCGCCATCGAAGAGCCGTCGCTGATGGACATCAGGAAGAGATAACCGCTGTCCATCTCGATGATCGTCTGCTGCACGGCACCCGCGTTGAACATCCGCGAGGCACCGTCGGTCAGGCTGACCACGCCGGACGTGATGGCGGCGAGCTGGTCGGCACGGTCCGTC